>JAFYZE010000139.1 GCA_017548805.1 Bacteroidales bacterium | reverse complement strand
CGCAGGTCAAAGCAGGCTGACAGGCAATCCGTAACTGTTCTTCACCTCGTTCATCACGAAGCAGCTCTGCACGGAACCGAGACTCTCTATGGTACCGAGGGTATTGATGAGGAAGTCGTTGTAGTACTGCATGTCGGGAGCATAGATCTTCAGCAGGAAATCGAAATCTCCCGATATGTTGTAACATTCCGCCACCTCGGGGATATCCTTGACCCTCGAGATGAAGTCATGCGCGATCTCGCGGCCCATGCGGCGCAGGCGTACGCTGCAATAAACTATGAATCCCCTGCCGAGGCGGGCGGGGCTCAACACCGCCGTATAGCGCTGGATATATCCTTCAGACTCGAGACGTCGCATGCGCTCGAATACGGGAGTGGTGGAAAGATGGACCTTCAAAGCCAGGTCCTTCACGGTGATACGGCCGTTTTCCTGAAGTGCTTTCAGTATCTGGATGTCGGTCTTGTCGAGTTTCTCGGTCATGGTGGAAGAGGTTTTTTCTGCTTACCGGGCGTTTTCCAGCGTCCCGCTTTGCATAATTTCTACAAAAATAACAAATCTTAGGAAAATAAAACTATTTATAGGTTTTTTCTTGTTCGTTTTTTCCACAGCATCTAACTTTGCAATCGGAAAACAATTAAAAACGAACATACAATGAGCACACGTAAACTTCACTTCGAAACCCTTCAGCTCCATGTTGGACAGGAAAAAGCCGATCCCGCATCCGATGCACGCGCAGTCCCCATCTACCAGACGAGTTCATACGTATTCCACAACTCCGAGCACGCGGCCGCGCGTTTCGGGCTGGCCGATCCGGGCAACATCTACAGCCGTCTGACCAACACCACCCAGGACATCTTCGAGCAGCGCATCGCTGCGCTCGAAGGAGGCGTCGGCGCACTGGCCGTGGCCTCCGGTGCCGCCGCGATCACCTATTCCATCCTTAACATCACACGCGCGGGAGACCATATCGTATCCTCCAAAAACATCTACGGAGGCACCTACGACCTGCTTCAGCATACGCTGGTCCCTTACGGCATCACGACCACTTTCGTGGATCCGGCCGACCTGTCAAACTTCGAGAAAGCGATTAAGCCGGAGACAAAGGCCATTTTCATCGAGAGTTTCGGCAACCCCAACTCGAACCTCATCGATATCGAAGCCGTGGCCGCCATCGCTCATGCACACAAGATTCCGCTTATCATTGACAACACCTTCGCCACGCCCTATCTCCTGAGACCCATAGAATACGGAGCAGATATCGTGGTGCATTCCGCAACAAAGTTCATCGGTGGCCACGGTACGACCATCGGCGGCGTCATCGTCGATTCGGGCAAATTCGATTGGAAGGCCTCCGGCAAATTCCCCCAGTTCACTGAGCCGGACTACAGTTATCACGGGATCGTCTTCGCCGACGCGGTGGGTCCCGCAGCGTATATCACGCGCGCCCGCGCCATCCTGCTGCGGGACACCGGCTCGACGCTCTCCCCCGTCAGCTGTTTCATTTTCCTGCAAGGACTTGAGACCCTGTCACTTCGCGTGGAGAGGCATGTAGAGAATGCCCTGAAGGTCGTCGATTATTTGTCGAAGCATCCCAAGGTGGCAAAGGTCAATCACCCGGCACTCCCCTCGCACCCCGACCACGCGCAGTACCTGCGCTATTTCCCCAACGGGGGCGGGTCCATCTTCACTTTCGAGATCAAGGGAGGAAAGGAGGAAGCTTTCCGCTTCATTGATTCGCTGGAGATATTCTCGCTTCTGGCCAATGTCGCCGACGTCAAGTCGCTGGTCATCCATCCGGCCACGACCACGCACTCGCAGCTCACTGAAGCCGAACTGGCCGACCAGGGTATCTACCAGAGCACGATACGCCTCTCCATAGGCACGGAACATGTCGACGACCTTATCGCAGACCTCGACCAGGCCTTCGAGAAAATCTGATAAAACCTAAATCAAAGTGAGGGACTTGCCGGAGAGATACTTTTCCAGCAAGTCCTTCGTCTTTATCTTGACAAAGCAGGTGGCGGTGCCGTCCGTGCAGGCGAACCATTCGCTTTCGGCCACGGTGCGGTCCATTACCAGATGTACTCCGGCTGTCTGCGGAAGTATGGCACTCAAGATAGTGGTAGCGCCGACCTCAACGCCAGTCAGTTCCCAAAGCTTGTCCGCCGGTGCAAAGGAGACTCTCGGGATTCCCAATGCACCACAGAACTCCCTGGTTATGAATGGTTTGTCATCGGTCGTCACATACAGGTAGAACTCCGTCTGCTGACGGTTGCAAAGGAAAAGCGTCTTGACGATATGTACGCCTATCTTTGCATCTATATGCTGACAGTCCTCCATGGTGATTCCCGGATCGGTATCCACCCTCCCGAACGGAATCTCCAACTCCCTGAACGTCTCATATACCTTTCTTTGCAGTTCCGTCGCATACTCCCGCGGCGGACTTGTCATCATATCGCTTACTTTGAACATACCCTTTCCATTAAACTCCCCGAAGTTAACAATTCTCCGCCGGAATTCGTATATTTGAGAAACTATAACCAATTCCGGAGATGAGTACGATTGACGAGATCATCCGCTTCAACCGCGATTATGTGGAGGCGAAGGCCTACGAGCCGCACCTGACTGACAAATACCCCGACCGCAAGCTTGCTGTCCTAAGCTGCATGGACACGCGCCTTTCAGTACTGTTGCAGGAGGCGCTCGGTCTGAAAAACGGCGACGCCAAGATCATCAAAAACGCCGGAGCCGTCATCCCCTCTCCCTGGGACTCCGCCATGAGGAGCCTGATCGTCGCCGTGTATGAACTGGGTGTCGAAGAGATCATGGTAGTGGCGCATTCGGGCTGCGGCGCATGCCACATGAGCTTCGGACATTTCAAGGAGGAGATGCTGCAGCGCGGCGTGCCCGAAGGGAATCTCAAGCGCAACGATATCGATCTCGACAAATGGCTGGAGGGATTCCACTTTCCGGAGGAGTCGGTCCGCAATACTGTCACCGTCATCAAGGAGCATCCCCTGATGCCGTCCGGAATCAGCGTCCGCGGCTTCATAATGGACTCCGCCACCGGGGAACTGACGGAAATCAAATGAGACTCATTGACAGTCCTGAGAGGATGATAGAGGTCATCCGGCAGTACGGAATCATCCCTTTCTTCCGTTGCGGCGTGCCCGGCTGGTCCGTCGAGGAGATGACTGCGCCGGGATGCTGGTTCACCGACGAGGAGGACGGCGGAACCCTGGGACCCTGGGACTGGAAGATTGAGGCCGTGCGCGAAGGTGACATCGCCTACGGCAAATTCCTGGGAGGAAAGGCCGCCTTCGCCACCGTAGAGTGGTATCGCGAACTCATGAACTGGAGACGCAGCATCCCCAAGTACCGGATGGCGCTCGGAGAGCGCTACAAGGCCGTCACCAGCAGCGAGAAACTCATGGGATTCCTCTCCCCCGTCGCACTGTCTGCAATCAAGGAAGCCGGAGCCCTGGAGGCGAAGGAACTGCGCATCATCTGCTCCGAGGCGGTCACACCGGCTTTCCTTCGTTCGATGGGAGCGAAGTACAAGTCCCTCCTGAGTCCGGGAGTAAAGAAAGGTATCATGGACAGCGTAGTCCAGTTCCTGCAGATGGGCACATGGAGTGTCATCGGAGACATCCAGCGCGTATATCGCGGCCCTGACCTGCACTACAACGGCTGGCAGCGGGCTTCAAACACCACTCCGGACGAATTGTTCGGCACGATGCAGGAAGCCGCTGACGCAGACGTCCCGGCCTGGGCCCGTCGCTTCGAAGAAGCCACGGGAGCGCCGGAGACGGTAAGCCGCTCCCCGGAAGAATCCCGGGAGCGGCTCATGTCACACATCCGGGAGTTCTTCCCGGAGGCCTCTGAAAAGGTGCTTCTCAAAATGGTCTGATGCCCTATCTGGCCGGCAGCTCACCGCGGAGGATGCCGCGGATGTAGCGCTTGACTACGGCATGCGCCGGAGCCGGCATCGAGCCGTGGTCATATCCGTCAAACTCGTACAGGAAGACGTTTTCGTTGCCGTTGAGTTTCATCATGCGCCAGAAATAAGCCTGCTCCTCGTAACGGCCGTAGAGCTCGAGCTCACGGTCGCCGGAGAGTACGAGCATGGGCATGGGAATCTTGCGAACATGGTAAAGAGGAGCTGTCTCGTCGATCCGGGGCTCAAGCGGGCCGACCCCGAAGTCCTTGCGGACATTGTAGTGCGTAATGACCTGGGCGCTATATGGGAAGGCTCCCGCAATGCGGTCGGCATCGACTCCATATTTGTCAAGCCAGCTCTTGTCCAATACTATCATGTCGGTCAGGTATCCGCCGGCAGAATGCCCCGCGACGAAGATCTTGTCCGCACTTCCGCCGCGGGCTGCCACTTCGCGGAAAGCCCAGGCGACAGCCGCAGCCGCATCGTCAATGGTCTCCTGTATGGTGGAGTTCGGCAGGAGGCGGTAATTGACACCGATAATCCCAAGGCCGGAGTTCATCAGCGCTTCCGGTATCTCCTTGTTGCCGCTGATCAGGCCGCCGCCGTGGAACCACACCACGGTCGGGAAATCCTTAAGTTCAGAAGGATAGTAGAAATCAAGCGTGCAGCGCTCCCTGGCATAGTCCCCGGCATCCTGGTGATAGGGAATGTCCTTTTCGATCCTGTACTCACCCCGGTACGGGCCCTGGGCGAAGGTCAGTGCCGCCACGAGGAGGCACAGAACGGTTAAAACGGTCTTCTTCATATTGTAAGTCTTTGGTCTGTCTATCCTTCGTCGGTACAGAAATCCAATGCGGAACGGATCTCTCCCCTGTCGAGCCTCTGGCCGATGAAAACGAGCTTCTGCATGCGATCCCCGTACTCCGGGTCCCAGTCGCGGCGGAGCGTCGCATCCGTGGCAAGCTGCTGTTCAAGTTCGTCCTCCGGCATGGTAGCATACCACTTGCCGGCGTTCCGCAGCGAGATCTGGCTTCCGGCCTGCTCGAACAGGTAACAGTTGTCAGGCTCCACTGAGAACCAGCACAAACCCTTTGCGCGTATGATACCCGCCGGCCAGTGCTTCGCTACGAAATTATCGAACTTATTGATATCAAAAGGCTTGCGCTGATAATACACATAAGTGCCTATGCCATACTCCTCCGCTTCGCCCTCGTCGTCATGATGGTGGTGGTGATGATGGTGATGCCCGTCATGGTCATGGTCTTCGTGGTCGTGATCATCATCGTCATCATCGTCGTCGTCATCCTCCACAGGACCCTCGACGCCGCTGATCCATGCTGCCGAGGCTGCAACGGAATCGTAGTTGAAGAGGCCGGTATCCATGATTTCCGCCAGGTCGATATCCGCGAAGTCGCATTCAACGATCTTCGCCTTGGGCTGAAGGGCGCGGACGATCTCGCGGACCTTGCCCAATTCGTCCTTGGACACCTCGGAGACCTTGTTGAGTATGATGATGTTGCAGAACTCCACCTGCTGGATGACGAGGTTCTCGATGTCGTCCTCGTCAAGGTTGCCGCGCAGCAGGTCCTTGGCGCATGCAAACTCGTCGCGCATGCGAAGGACATCCACGACAGTGGCTATGCAGTCCAAGCGCGGCATCCCGTCCATGACGTATTCCTGGCCCATGTACGGGATAGAACAGATGGTGCGGGCAATGGGCTCGGGCTCGCAGATGCCGCTGGCTTCGATGACGATATAGTCGAACTTCTTCATCGAAACGATATCCCTGAGCTGCTCCACCAGGTCCATCTTGAGCGTACAGCATATGCATCCGTTCTGCAATGCCACAAGACTGTCATCTTTCTTGCCCACCACGCCATCCTTCTCTATGAGGTCGGCGTCGATGTTAACCTCGCCGATATCGTTTACGATGACGGCGAACTTTATGCCCTTGCGGTTGGCAAGTATCCTGTTGACGAGGGTGGTCTTTCCGCTTCCCAGATAGCCGGTAAGCAACAATACGGGTGTTTCGTTCATTTCCATTGCATTTATTGTCAACACAAAGATAATCCCATCTTTCCGTGTTTGCAAAGTTTTGCATCAATTAGTATTTTTGTATGTAACAAAAGACAGATCGGACATGTTCATCGTATTCATAGCGGCTATCCTCCCGGCCATCGTGCTCATAATACACATCTACAACAGGGACAAATGGCAGAAGGAACCTCCGCGGCAGCTGTTCAAGGCCTTCGTCTACGGCGTGGCCTCCGCCATGATCGTGCTGCTGCTTCCGGCCTTCGGGCTGGTGTCCGAGAGCCCCGGCACTGAGATCAGCGCCCAGATAGGCAATGCCTTCAGGACCGCCGCCATACCGGAGGAGATGGCCAAGCTCTTCATGCTGTGGCTTTTCCTGCGCAAGTGCAAGGAGTTCGACGAACATATGGATGCCATCGTGTACGCCGTCTGCGTCGGCATGGGATTCGCCGCCACCGAGAATATCCTCTATCTGTTCAGCAACCTCCAGAACTGGGTCGCAACAGGCATCATGAGGGCCCTCATCTCGGTACCGGCGCATTTCTTCTTCGCCATCATCATGGGATACTACTATTCGCTGGCGCATTTCCGCATCGGTAAGAACAAGATCGTCGATGCCGTCATGACGCTGCTTCTGCCGGTTATCGCGCATGGCATCTTCGATGCCCTGCTCTTCGTGAGCGCCATGAGCCAGGAGCTCGCGGGCATCCTCACCCTCGTCTTCATCATCGGCTTCTTCTTCCTCCGCAAATTCGCATCCTCGAGGATCGACAGGATCCTCGAAACCGACAGGGTATACATCACAAGACTATAAAACGGACGACAACGCTATGAAAACACTCTTTACAAGCGATTATTGCGAGGGCGCGCTTCCCCGCATCATGCAGCGCCTCCAGGAGACCAACATGGTCCAGACCGTCGGCTACGGCGAGGACGAGTACTGCGCGCAGGCGCGCGAACTCATCCGCAAGGCCTGCGAATGCCCGGACGCCGACGTGCATTTCCTTGTCGGCGGCACGCAGACCAATGCCACCGTCATTTCATCTATACTTAAACCCTACCAGGGCGTGCTGTGCGCCGAAAGTGGGCACATAAATGTGCACGAGACCGGCGCCGTGGAGCACGGCGGGCACAAGATACTTGCACTCCCCTCTCCTGATGGAAAGATCACTGCGGACCAGGTCCGAGAAGCACTGGAAGACCATTTCAGCGATGCAAACCACGAACATATGGTCATGCCCGGGATGGTCTACATATCCTTCTCTACGGAGTCGGGAACCATATATAGCAGGGAGGAGCTGACCGCGATCAGTGAAATTTGCCGCAATTATGAGATCCCGCTCTTCGTGGACGGAGCACGGCTGGGTTACGGAATGGCAGCCAGCGAACTGATAGAGGGCAACAACGCTTTGACGCTCAAGGATTTTGCAAAGCTTGCAGATGTGTTCTACATCGGCGGGACCAAGCAGGGAGCGCTCTTCGGCGAGGCCGTGGTCATCACCAACGACGCCCTCAAGGAAGACTTCCGCTACTGCATCAAGCAGGGCGGCGGCATGCTGGCCAAGGGCCGCCTGCTGGGCATCCAGTTCGCCGCCCTCTTCGAGGACGGCCTGTACATGGATGCCGCCCGCGGCGCCGTCAGCAAGGCCGCCCGCATCCGCAAGGCACTCGAGGACAAGCATTTCAAATTCTTCGTGGACAGCCCGACCAACCAGGTATTCCCCATACTCACCAGTGAGCAGGTGGAGACGATGGGGAAGGATTTCGGCTTCGAGATATGGAAGAAATTCCCCGACGGGCGCATCGCCGTCAGGTTCTGCACCAGCTGGGCTACTCCGGAAGCCAATGTCACCCTCCTCGTAGGTGCCATAAGAAGACTCTGACAATCAAACATATATGAGACGCGTATCGCTTCTGACCATCCTGCTGCCGGCCGTAATGGCATTCGCAGCGGCCCCTGACTACACGCAGTATGTCAACCCCTTTGTAGGGACAGATTTCCACGGACATACGTTTCCGGGGGCGGCATGGCCTTTCGGCATGGTCCAGCTCAGCCCCGACACCAGACCGATGTCCGGCAACTGGGACGGATGCTCCGGCTACCACTACTCTGATGAATACATCTACGGCTTCAGCCATACGCATCTGAGCGGAACCGGTTGCGACGACCTCTGCGACATCCTGTTCATGCCGGTT
>JAFYZE010000138.1 GCA_017548805.1 Bacteroidales bacterium | reverse complement strand
CTCATTGTAGACGGCGGAGCGTTCGCCGGGGATGAACACCATGTTGAGGTAGCGGGTGCCGTCGCGCTGTACCTTGTAGTTGACAGGGTCGTTCACGGTCACTCCGTCAACGATGAAATTGTATGTGTAGATCTCCGGCTCCAGTCCGGAAATGGTGACTTCCCAGACGCCTCCCGGGCCCTTCGTCATGGCGACGGGGCCTTCGCCCTGGGCCATCCAGTTGCCGGAAAGGTACACTGTCGTGGCGTAGTCCGCCGCAAGGCGGAAAGTCACGGAGCCTCCCTCGTACACCTCGGGAGAGACGACTTGCTGGCCGCGGGAGAAATTGGCGATCTCCTGGGCTGAGGCTGCCACTACGAAAAGCAGGATAGCAGCGGAAAGGGTTATCAGTCTTTTCATGTTATTCTGTTGATTTAGATTGATTTGCATTTGCCGTGCAACCACTCGGCCTCCTCGGGAGAGAGCATGGGCGAGAGGGTGCGGAATACGCGCGCATTGTACGCGTTGAGCCATTCGATCTCGTCGCGGCCGAGCAGGTCGATGATGATGGCCGAGGTGTCGAAGTGGCAGAGGGTAAGGGTCTCGAACTTGAGCCAGTCGCCGAACTCGTTCCGGCCGTCCTCCACGCACAGGACGAGGTTCTCGTGCCGCACTCCGTGCATCCCCTCGCGGTAGATGCCCGGTTCGTTGGAAGTGATCATTCCCGGGAGGAGGGGCGTGCGGTTGAAATTCTGGCGTATGTCCTGCGGCCCCTCGTGCACCCCGAGGAAGAATCCCACGCCATGGCCGGTTCCGTGACCGAAACTGCGACGGGCACGCCAGAGCGGGCTGCGCGCAAGCGCATCGATCTGGCAGCCCGCCGTGCCGCGCGGGAACACCGCCATGGCGAGGTCGATGTGCCCCTTCAGCACGAGGGTATAGTCCTCTTTCTCCAGCATGGTGCAAGGTCCGAGGGGCACGGTGCGGGTGATGTCCGTAGTGCCGTTCATGTACTGTCCGCCGCTGTCCACGAGGTACAGGCCGCGCGGCTCGAGCACGGGCGCGCCCATATGGGGCGTGATGTAGTGCGGAAGGGCCGCGCCCTCGCCGTAGGCGGAAATCGTCTCGAAACTGTCGCCCCGGTACCCGGGAATCTCCGCCCGGAGGGCGCCCAGCTTGCGTGCGGCATCCCATTCATCCACCTTACCGCCTCCCTTTACGGACTTCTCAAGCCAATAAAGGAAGCGCTCCATCGCCAGGCCGTCTTCGACATGGATGTCACGCATTCCTTCGATCTCGGTAGCGTTCTTGACGGACTTGCGCAGAGCGACGGGAGAATCCCATTCGACCACGGTGCCCTCTACGGAGTTGGTCTTGAGGATATGGTAAAGGTTGTAGTTCAATGTAGAAGGGTCGACGGCAAGGTGTCCTATGGTACCGTCCTCGATCTCGCCGGCAAGTACGACGGGAACATCGTCATAAGGAAGGATGGCAACGCCTTCATCCCTCAACTCCTGGAATGAGTCCAGGGTATCACTGTCTGGCTGTCCGCCCTTCTTGACGAACCATTCGACGGTATCGCCGGTGACCAGCAAATATGATATGACTAACGGATTGTACTCGATATCTGCGCCGCGGACGTTCAGCGTCCAGGCGATCTCGTCAAGGGTGGTGAGCAGGACCGCGTCGCAGCCGGCTTTGGCGGCTTCGTCCCGAAGCCAGCCGATGCGGCTCCAGCGGTCCTCGCCCGCCAGTTCGGCCCCGAGCGTGATGATCGGGGTCTGGGGTATGGGAGGGCGGTCCTCCCAGAGGTCCTCGAGCATGTCCGGGACGGACACGATGCGGAAGCCGTCCTCGTCCGGGGAGCCTTCCGTACGGCCTGCGGCCAGGAAGGCTTCCTTCAGGCCGGCGACGGCGCTTACGCCCTGGCACAGGCCGTCGACGGCGATCACTACACTGCGTTCACTATCAGCGAAAGCATCTCCGGCCAGCCATTCCGGGATGAGCACCTGCTCCGGAACGCGCGTCTTATGAAGAACTATTCCACTACCTTCCAGCTGGCGGACGGCCTGGATGAAATACCGCGTGTCGGTCCAAAGGCCGGCGTGGGAGGCGGTGACGACTACGTCGCCCGCCTCGCCGGTGAAGCCCGACAGCCACTCCACCTGTTTCCAGCGGGAAGCAGGATATTCGCTGTTGTGAGGGTCCGACCCTGAGATGATGACGGCATCCCAGCCCCGCTCGCGCATCACCGCCCGCAGGGCCTCAACCCTTTCGTGATGAACAATGGCCATATTATTTATTGTCGCTACCTATCCAGGTGAGATTGCGCCAGAGGGTCTCCAGAGGTCCGCGCTGATGCTTCTTGGACCACTGATAAAGAAGCACTATCTGCAGGACAACGATGCCGATGCCGACAAGCAGGGACCAAGTGGTGCCGAGCACCTTGTACATGCCGAGTCCCCAGCCGTAGAATATGAAGGTTCCGATCAGGGATGAGAGCAGGTAGTTGGTCAGCGACATCCGGCCGAAGAAACAGATGTGCGAAAGGCTCTTCTTGAACCCGTCAAACCTGTACCAGAGCAGAACTACGACGGACATAATCAGCATCAGGATGGCAAGGTTGAACATAGGATGGATCAGGCTGTCCAGTTCGCCGAAACTGACGTCTCCGCGCCTTCTCTCGCCGAAGATGACCCCGGCGGCGACAAGCGCCGCAGATACTGCAAGGATGATTCTCCAAATCTTCAGGTGATTGCCCTCGTTGTAGAACAATCTGTGCCGACCGATAAGAATTCCGAGATAGAACAGGCCGAGGGTCTGGGTGATGCGGCCCTTGCCGATGAACCACCCGATATCGGTGATGAAACCGTGCTTGAGGCTGGCTGCCGCCGACTCGCAGAAGGTCCCTTCACCATGTGCGCGGCTCATTATCATGTAGCCTTTACCTACAAACGACGTATCAGGTTTCCATCCGGTGATAAGACTGTACAACTCGACAGGCTGGATCAAAAGGAAGATAGTGATTGCCCACAATACTGGGGTGCTCAGGTATCCTGCTGGAATCATCAGCAAGCCGAGGAGGGCATAAGTCGTCAGTATGTCTCCGTCATACAGTATAAGGTTCAGGATGCCGAAGCCCAGCAGGAGGAACATGCGCCAGGCGAAGCGCAGGGAGAAATCCTTGCCTTTCTGCTCCTGGTTGTCCCTCATGATAAAGAAGCTCAGGCCGAATAGGACGGCGAAAATGCCGTACATCTTGCCTGAAAGCAGGACAGTGAGGATGTTGAATACGACTCCGTCACAGGGAAGCGTGCAGGAGACCTTGGGGGAGAAGAGGTTGAAATGCTCCACCGAGTGGTACAGGATGATGCCGATGACGGCCAGGCCCCTGAGGGCGTCCGCAACTTCGATGCGGCTGTTCTTGAGTCCTTGGGTCTTGTACATAGTTATTAGTGTTATCGTTATTTCCTGTCGAAAAGCCCGAATACGGCCGAGCCGCTGCCGGACATCGATGCATATATGGCACCGGCATCGTAGAGGGCCCGTTTGGCCTCGGCGATGGCCGGATATTTAGCAAATACAGTGGTTTCGAAATCGTTGACGAGGCAGCTGCGCCATTCCGCGACGGGGCGCGCCAGCGCCTCGCGGAGCGGCAGCGCGTCAGTGGCCGCAGCCTCGCGCGGCACGATGCCGCGGTACGCGTCAGCCGTGCTGACGCTGACTCCCTCTGGCACTACGACGCGCATCTCAAACTGCGACAGGTCGATATCGCACGGTTCCAGGACCTCTCCCCGCCCGGTCCCTATCATGGGGCGGTTGTATACGAAGAAGGCGCAGTCGCTGCCCAAACGGGCGGCGTAGGCGGCGAGGGCGGCCTCGTCGAGGCCGAGCGCGAAGAGCTCGGAGAGCATCCGCAGCGCGAAGGCCGCGTCCGCCGAGCCGCCGCCCAGCCCCGCCCCCACAGGTGCGGTCTTCTCCAGGAATATCTTGACAGGCGGAAGGTTGAATTCTGCGTCCAGCAGCCCATAAGCCCTGGCCGTCAGGTCCTCCAGCGGATCCCAATCGACCCCCTCCTTCCTCGCAATCGTAATCATCAGCTTCCCGTCTTCCCTTATCCCCTGCCTGACTGAATACCTCCTGAACAAGGAGGCGGAGGTGCGGCTGAAATCGTCGCCGGCGATGATCTCAAGGGTATCGTGAATGTCAAAGCACGGCACGAACAGCGTCTCGAGGTCGTGATAACCGTCGGGGCGCTTGCGCAGGACACTCAGTCCAAGGTTGACCTTGACATTCGGATACGTGATCATAGGCTGCGGACGGTTTGTTCGATACGGGCCGCAACCTCGTCGCGGCGCTCCTCCGGGACATGCTCCAGCACCGGCGACAGGAACGAAATCATCTGCAGCACCTTGGCTTCCTGTTCGGGAATGCCCCTTGACTGCATGTAGAACTGCGCCGCCTCGTCCAGACGGCCTACGGTCGCGCCATGCGAGCACTCGACGTCGTCGGCATATATCTCCAGCTGCGGTCGCGTCTCGGCACGGGCCTCGGTGCCCAGCAGCAGATTGTGGTTCGTCTGGTATGCCTTAGTCTTCTGCGCATCCGGAGCTACGACGATGCGACCGTCAAAAGCGGTCTTGGCGGAGCCGGCCACGATGCCGTTGAACAGCTGCGTGGACACGCAGCCGCCGACACGGTGACGGACCGTCACCTTAAGGGGGAACTCCCCGTCGCGGCAGACATATATGCCGGACAATGAAGCCTCGGCACCTTCACCGACGAGGTCCACGCTCAGCTCCACGCCGTCGCACTCCCCCGGAAAGGCCAGCAGGCACAGGTCCAGGCGGGCGCCGGCTTCGAGCACGAAGCCATGGCGCCCGGAGAGCGTGTTGCAGACCGCCAGGCTTGAGCCTGCGGGCACGACGACCGCCCCTTCCGGGACCGGAACGTCCACATAATGTCCCCTGTCTATGATCTTCTCCTTCATAGGCTAGAAAGCGTCGTAACCGTTCTTGTCGATGATGTCCACCAGTTCGCGGCCTCCCGTCGTGACGATGCGGCCGGCCTTCAGCACGTGGACGACATCAGGGACGATGTACTCCAACAGGCGCTGGTAATGCGTAATGACGATGGCTGATTTCTCAGGAGTACGGAGCTTGTTCACGCCCTCCGCCACAATGCGGAGAGCATCTACATCCAGGCCGCTGTCCGTCTCGTCGAGGATGGACAGCATCGGCTCGAGCATCGCCATCTGGAATATCTCGTTGCGCTTTTTTTCTCCTCCGGAAAAACCGACATTGACTTCGCGCTTGGCGAATTCACCCTTCATCTGCACCATTGCCATCCTCTCCTTCATCAAGCGGATGAACTCCGCAGGCTTCAGGTCTTCGAGCCCCTGGGCCTTGCGGCGGGCGTTCACCGCCGCCTTCATGAAGTTCGTGATGCTCACTCCGGGAATCTCGATCGGATACTGGAAGGATAGGAAGATGCCAGCCCAGGAGCGCTCTTCGGGGCTCATCGCCAACAGGTCGCGGCCGAGGAAGGTCACCGACCCGGCGGTGACCTCATAGTCCGGCCGACCGACGAGCACCGCGGAAAGCGTGCTCTTGCCGGCGCCGTTCGGCCCCATCACGGCGTGAACCTCGCCCTTGCGTATCACGAGGTCGATGCCCTTGAGGATCTCCTTGCCGCCGATGGAGGCGTGGAGTCCGCGAATGTCGAGCAATATATCGTTTTCAGCCATAAATATCTGATATTACGCGTTTTTCTTGTAAAGCTTGCCCCAGTTGTGAAGCGAAATGACACCATTGATGAGGTACAGTCCGCAGACTATAGGCATGAACACGTTGCCTACGGACAGGTGCAGTGCCATCTGCGTCACGTTGACCACCAGCCATGCCACCCAGCAGTCCCATTTCTTCTGCGCCGACAGGAACTGGGCCATGAGGATCAGCACCGTCACGCAAGAGTCGAGGTAAGGATGGGGATCGGCGGGGAAAAGGCGGTTCAACAGCCAGCCCCAGGCGAATGCGATCACGAAGACGGCCAGCACGCACAGCGCGCGCTCGGGCCAGGTGAGCATCGTCACTTTCAGGGCACTGCCGTCCTGGGAACTCTTCTCATCCTCGTGGGGATGCGTCCAGCGGTAATGGCCCATGATGTTGATGCCGAGCGAAACGGGCTGCAGCATCAGGGACGCCACGAGATTCTTTTCCCAGAAAAGGAAGAACAGGGCGGTCGTATAGAGGTAACCCACCCAGAAATTGTATTTGCTGTTCCGGCCTGCGAGCACTACGCAGGTGATTCCGAGAAACGAAGCTAAAAGGTCAAGCCAGTTCATTCTTTATCCTATGGAGCCTTCGAGTGAAACTTGCAGGAGTTTGCCGGCTTCCATTGCAAACTCCATGGGGAGACGGGAGAGGACCTCGCGGGCGTAACCGCCGACGATGAGGCCTACGGCATCCTCCGGCGGGATGCCCCGCTGGGTGCAGTAGAACAGCTGGTCCTCGCTGATCTTGGAGGTCGTGGCCTCATGTTCGACCACGGCCGAAGGGCATCGGCTCTGGATCACCGGGAAGGTATGCGCGCCGCACTCGGAGCCGATGAGCAGGCTGTCGCACTGCGAATAGTTCCTGGCGCCGACGGCGCCGGGGTTGAAGCGCACCAGGCCGCGGTAGCTGTTCTGGCTGCGGCCGGCGCTTATGCCCTTGGAGACGATGCGGCTGCGGGTTCCGCGGCCGATATGGACCATCTTGGTCCCGGTATCGGCCTGCTGCCGGTTGTTGGTCAAGGCCACAGAGTAGAATTCCGACGAGGAATAGTCCCCAAGAAGTATAG
>JAFYZE010000137.1 GCA_017548805.1 Bacteroidales bacterium | reverse complement strand
TCCTTGTACTTCTTGTCCTTCAGGAGCTGCTGGGCATCCTTGAGGAAGATGTTGGCAAGCTGCTTGTTGGCGTTGGCCTCCTGGCCGTTAGCGGCGGCCTGCTTGAAAGCCTCGATGGAGCCTTCCTTGTCGCCGGTGTTGGTGAGGGCCATGGCGAGACGCAGGGCGGATGCGCCGTCCTCAGGATCGGCTGCGAGAACCTCCTTGAAGGCCTCGGCTGCAGCGGCGTAGTCCTTGTCGTTGTAGAGGGCGACGGCCTTCTGCTTCTTGACCTGGGGGATGAGGGTGGCGGCTTCGCCTATGACATCGTCATTGCCGAACTCCTCAGCGGCCTTGATGGCCTCCTCGAGCTGGGCGAGACCTTCATCGTATTTGGCCTCTTTGATTTCGTTCTTTGCGATCGACAGCACTATGGACGGGATGACGGACTTGCAGGTGTTGGCAAGCTCCTCTCCCTCTTCTCCGCAAGCCTGGGCCAGGGTAAGGGCTTCCTTGAAGCCTTCAAGAGCCTTGGCATAATCTTTGGCTACGAGAGACTCGTTGGCGTTCTGTGCTGTTTCAGTGGCCTGTGCCATATCCTGTGCAGATATGAGACCTGCGGAAAGAATGACAGCAGCCAGAGTGAGAATAATTTTTTTCATAATGCTAAAAGTGTTTTAAGTTATTTCAAGTCAAACAAGGACAAAAATAGTAATTTTATTTTTTACTTTTGTACCAGATCAGGTTTAAATTATGAGATTCCGCTTCAGACAGTTTCTTGTCTTGTCCATAATGCTTCCTCTCCTCACCTTTTCCCTGGGGGCGCAACCGCTGCCGTCATTGCCGGCAGCTTCGGAGGTAGTGACAGGCACCCTTCCCAACGGTATCTCGTATTTCCTGGTCTCGAATCCGTCGTCCAAGGGGCGCGCGGACTTCGCTCTCGTCCAGAAGGGACCTGCCCGTGAGGATGTTTCCAGGAGTGTCCTGGCGGAACTTCCCCACTTTCAAGGCGAAAGACCATACCAATTCCTTGCCAAACTTGGCGTCGGATACGACAATTTTGGATATATCCGCTCTACAGAGGCCTCCACGACGTTTTTTTTTCATGATGTTCCAGTCGGTCAGGCCGCAATAAGGGACACTGCGCTGCTGCTTCTGTTCGACATTTCGGAGACCTGCCCCTACGAACAGGCGCTGATCGTCTGCGGTGACGTGGACAAGGCGGTGGTGCGCGAGAGGATGAACGTATTCTCCATGATGGTGACGCCGCGCGAGCGTGTGCCCGAGCCCGATCCTTACGAGTGGAACCCTTCCGAAGTCCCGGTAGTACGCTTCTCGCAGGCCGCCCCGCAGGAGGAGGCGACCCTTACCGTCCGCTATTCCTCGCCCAGGACGCCGCGCGAGGCGATGAACACCGCCCAGCCTCTGGTGACGGAGCTTTTCGCGCAGGAGCTGGGCGGCATAGTGCGCGAGCGCCTGAAGCGCGTCTTCCGCGAAGGGGGCATCCCGCTGGCGGCCGCGTCCTCGCAGTATCGCGGCAGCGACAAGGGGCCCGGCGCGGAGCTGTATTCATTCTCCGTCACGACGGGCCGTGACGACCTGCTCCGCGCGACGGAGGCTTTCGGGGCCGTGCTCGGCGAGCTCGACGCCCACGGTGCCTCGCTGCGCGAGTTCCAGGAGGCGAAGGACCGTTTCCTGTCCTCGCTGGCTCCGGCCACTGCAGCCCTTTCCAACGGAGAATGGGTGGACAAATGCGCCTCCGCCTTCCTCTATGGCGCAGGCCTGTCCGATCCCGCCTATGTCACTTCGTTTTTCACTTCGCGCAACATAGCGTCGCAGCGGGAGCTGGAGCTGTTCAACGATTTCGTATCGGCACTGCTCGACCCTTCCAAGGCCCTGACATTGAGATATGTATCCTCCGACAGGCTTGATTCCGAAGCATTGAAGGAGGCTTTCGCAAAAGGCTGGGCTTCCGCCTCGGGCGGGACCGTGGTCCGCGAATACGGAGCCAACCGGAGCGACACGCTCGGGCTTTATGTTCCCAAATCCAAGGCCAAGTTGAAGCACACCGTGACGGAACCCGTGACCGGCGGAGAGCTTTGGACTTTCTCCAACGGGATGAGGGTGATATACAAGCGCTCCACTGCGGTGAAGGGGATGTTCTCTTACGGTTTCCTGCTGAACGGCGGCTTTGCAGACGTGCCTGACCTGGCACAGGGCGAAGGCGGCTTCATCGCAGACATGCTTATGCTGAACGACATAGGCGGCAGCACCGGCGTCTCATTTCTCAAGATGCTGGAGTCCAACGGGATAAGTTTCACCCCTTCGGTGAGCCTCACTGACTTCCGTGTCGCAGGGCGCGCGCCGTCCTCGCGGCTTCAATTGCTGCTGAAGTCGCTGCTGACGCTTTCGCGCGAGCGCGCGGGGAACGCGGACGCATACGATTATTACCGTACATGCGAGCGCCTGAGGCTTTCGATGGACCGGAAGCAGCATGACGGCATACATGCGGTCGTGGACAGCATCATGTGCCCGGACTTCCGCTACATGTCCGGCAAGCGCCCGAACGGTCTCTCCGACGACCTCCCTCAGCGCGCTGCAAAGTATTTCGACGGTATATTCTCGAGCTGCAACGACGGCGTGCTGGTCCTCGTGGGCGACCTTGACCCTTACATGCTGAAGAAGGTCCTTCCGAAATACATGGGCGGTTTCATGACCGGCAGCACGCGTTCCACGCGGCCTCAGGTGGAGTTCAACCTGAGGTCCGGCTGGTCCACCTACACGGTTGAGGCGGAGGACAGCGCTGTGGGCAGCGGAGAGCCGTGCATCACCGTGGCCGAGTCCGCTATCCTGCCATTTACGCCCGAAAGGTACTACTCGTTCCGCGTGGCTGCCATGGAGCTCCGCAAGCATCTCGCGGGCGCGCTGGCGGGCACGGGGATGTATGCGGAAGTGTCCGACGAGCTCGAGCTGTTCCCGGCCGAGCGCCTGTCGCTCAGGATAGTCTGCCGGCCTGCGTCTGAGGAGGGGCTTCCGGCCGATATAGTGCCGGAGGATCCGCTGCGCGTCCTCGGAGTGCTCAGGAGTGCGCTCGCCACCTTCTCCTCGGACGGCCCTTCGGCTTCCTCGGTGGCGGCCTCCAGGGCTGAGCTGCAGTCCGAGCTGGAGGCTTCGATGTCGGATCCCGGCTTCCTGGCCGATGCCGCCATGCTGCGCTATTCCGCAGGCAAGGACATGGTCACGGGATACAAGTCAAAGGTCGGAGCAGTGACTCCGGAATCGGTCAAGGAGATCCTGTCGGCCCTGGATTCCGGAAGCAAGGTTGAATTCGTAGTTTATTGATGCCATGGGAAAGAATGGTTTTGGCACGATAGTCCAGATAGGTGACTGCCTCGTCTCCGAGGATGTCTTCACAGAGTATTTCGCCTGCGACTATGAGGTGTGTAAGGGGAAATGCTGCATAGTGGGGGACTGCGGCGCGCCCCTGGAAGAGGGCGAGACCGCGCTCCTGGAGCGCGATTATCCCGCCTATTCCCCGCTCATGAGCGAGGCCGGGCGCGCCGCAGCCGAATCCAAGGGATTCTTCGAGATCGATTTCGAGGGGGACATCGTCACCCCTCTTGTGCCCGGTACCCAGGAATGCGCCTACACCCTCTTCGAGAACGGCAATTGCCTGTGCGCCATCGAGCGCTGCCATGTCATGGGAGGCTGCGATTTCGTCAAGCCCGTCTCCTGTGCCCTGTATCCCATCCGCATCAAGAAACTCTCCAACGGGACCCTTGCCCTGAACGTCCACCATTGGGATATCTGCAAGGAGGCCTTCGAAAAAGGACGCCGCGAGGGCGTCCGCGTCTATCAGTTCCTTCGCGGCCCGCTCATCCGCCGTTTCGGCGAGGATTTCTACGAGCAGCTTCTGGCCGCCGCGGATTTTGTCCTTTCTTCCGAAGAATAATCGTCTTCGGCCTGCCACAAACCGGCACGGTATTCGTTCTATCAGTAAAAAAGTGAAAATTTTTTTTTGCAGTTTAAAGAAATTGTCTTAGCTTTGCAGTGTATTAGTTCGGTATTACACTATGAAACGAAAAACGTTTCAGTAAAAAATTAACGAAATCTTTTAAAAGATTATTGTTTTTCAATAATTTTTACTTAGATTTGCAACGAACGAACAGAATAGATACGATATGCTGATAGAACTCAAAGGCGTCAACAAGACGTACGATAACGGCCAGCCTCTGCACGTCCTCAAGGGAATAGACCTCTCCATCGACAGGGGAGAGTTTGTTTCCATCATGGGAGCTTCCGGCTCCGGCAAGTCCACGCTGCTCAACATCCTGGGCATACTGGACAACTACGATACGGGTGAGTATTGGCTGGACGGCAAGCTTATTAAAGATCTCAGCGAGCGCCAGGCTGCGGACTACCGTAACCGCATGATAGGATTCATCTTCCAGTCTTTCAACCTCATCGGATTCAAGACCGCCGTCGAGAACGTAGAGCTTCCCCTCTTCTACCAGGGAGTCAGCCGCAGCAAGCGCCACGCCCTTGCCATGGAATATCTCGAGCGCCTCGGCCTGAAGGAATGGGCCAAGCACTACCCCAACGAGATGTCAGGCGGACAGAAGCAGCGCGTCGCCATCGCCCGCGCCCTCATCACCCATCCCCAGATCATACTTGCCGACGAGCCGACCGGAGCCCTCGACTCCAAGACCTCCGTCGAGGTCATGGACCTGCTCGGCCAGCTCAACCGCGAGGAGAAAGTCACCCTGATAGTGGTGACGCACGAGAGCGGTGTGGCCAACTGCACAGACAAGATCATACATATCAAGGACGGCATCATCGGCGAGATCGAGATGAACGCCCAGCACAACGCGTCCGCGTTCGGAGCTTCCACCATTATGAAATGATGCCATGAGAGACGTTTTCGTAGAAATATGGGAGTCTGTCCGCCGCAACAAGCTGCGCACCTGCCTGACCGGTTTCGCCGTGGCCTGGGGCATCTTCATGCTGATAGCCCTGCTCGGTGCCGGCAACGGTATCATGAACATCTTCGACGAGAACAGCGAGGGTATCGTAGTCAACACGATGCGGGTGTACGGAAACACTACATCTAAGCCCTACGGCGGCTTCAAGCAGGGCCGTCTCATCGAACTGGACGACCAGGACATGGCCCTGACGGCCAGCCCGGTCTTCGCCGACCACATCGACGAGATTTCCGCCACGCTCAGCCAGAGCGGATTCAAGATGACCTATGGCAAGCGTTACTTCGACATCACCCTGAACGGTGTCTATCCCGATATCGCCCGCCTGTACGGCATCGAAATACTCGCGGGACGCTTCGTCAACCGCAACGACATAGAAAGCAGACGCAAGGTTATCGTCATCACACACCTTCAGGCCCGCAACTTCCTTGGCGGCAAGGAGAACTATGACTCCCTCATCGGACAGAGGGTCAAGATAGGCAACCTTTCCTTCAAGATCGTCGGCGTGCGCCATGCCGCTGAGAATGAGGACGATTCGGAGATATACACTCCTTACACTACTCTCCGGGGCATATTCTCCAAGAGCGACAAGATAGACATGCTGGCCTTCACCTTCCACGGCCTCGATACCGAGGAGGAGAACGAAGCCTTCGAGAAAGATTACAAGCGTGTCCTCAACAATTACCACGGTGCCGCTCCGGACGACGAAAGGGCCATATGGATCTCCAACTCGTTCACGATGAACATGCAGATGAACAAGGGACGCCATGTCCTCGAGGTCTTCCTGTGGATCATAGGTCTGTTCACGCTGCTGAGCGGAATCGTCGGAGTGAGCAACATCATGCTCATAACCGTCAAGGAGCGCACGCACGAGTTCGGTATCCGGAAAGCCATAGGCGCCGGCCCCTGGTCCGTGATGAAACTCATCATCGCCGAGAGCGTGTCGATCACCGCATTCTTCGGATATATCGGAATGGTGCTGGGCATGATCGCCTGCCGTGTACTGGACGCTACGGTCGGTTCGAACCCCGTCGAGGTGCTCGGAGAGACCATAAACATAATGAAGAACCCTTCGGTAGGACTGGACGTCGCCTTGGAGGCAACACTCCTGCTGATCGTCGCGGGCACCCTGGCCGGGCTTATTCCGGCCAGCAAGGCCGCCAGAGTCAAACCCATTGAAGCACTGAGAGCGGAATGAGACTGGATATCAACACATATCACGAGATCGCCGACTCGCTGCTGCGCAACAAGAGCAGGAGCCTCCTGACCGGTTTCGGTATTTTCTGGGGCCTGTTCATGCTGCTGGCGATGCTGGGCGCCGGGGACGGTGTCAAGGGATTGCTCAAGTCCAATTTCGAGGGGTTCGCATCCAATGCCGCCATCATCGTTTCCTCCAACACTTCCGTACCTTACAAGGGCTTTCAGGAAGGCAGGTACTGGTCTTTGAAATACAGGGACATGGAGCGGATGAAGATGCTCATTCCCGAGATAGGCGTGGTCACTCCGATGATCAGCCAGTGGGGCCAAACTGCCGTTTACAATTCGCAGAATACCAACTGCTCCGTTACCGGTGTGAACGCCGACTACGTCGAGATTGAGGCTCCCCGTATGAAGTACGGTCGCTACCTCAACGAGGTTGACGTGGAGCGCGGCCGCAAGGTCTGTGTCATAGGCAAACGCATCTACAACGAACTCTTCCCTGACGGGGGAGACCCGTGCGGATCTTTCATCCAGGTCGGTTCGGTATTCTTCCAGGTGGTGGGAGTGAACTTCTCGTCGGGAACTATGAGTATCAACGGCAACACTTCCCAGAAGGTTGTCATCCCTTCGACGGTCGCGCTGCAGCTTTATAACCGCGGCGACAATGTCGACATCATCTGCATGACCGCCAAGTCCGGCATCAAGATGTCGTCCCTGGAGCCCCGCGTGCGCCAGGTCCTGGGCCGTGAGCACTTCTTTGACCCCAAGGATGAGCCTGCGATGTATTTTCTCAATACCGAAGAGATATTCACGCTGATAGATACCCTCTTCCGCGGAGTTGATTTCCTGATCCTCCTGATCGGCCTCGGAACCCTGTTCGCAGGTGCCATCGGTGTTAGCAACATCATGATGGTGACGGTCAAGGAACGCACGGTCGAGATCGGTATCAGGAGGGCCATCGGCGCCACCCCGCGCGACATCCTTTCGCAGATCATGCTCGAAAGTATCAGCCTTACGCTGATAGCGGGAATGTTCGGGATAATGTTTTCGGTGCTGACGCTCAGTGTGGCCGAAAAGATAGTGGCAGCTTCAGGCGACTTTACGCCCGAGTTCCAGATCGGTTTCTGGCTGGCCGTGGCTGCGGCTGCGCTCCTCGCCGTACTCGGAATCCTGGCCGGCCTAGCCCCGGCCCTCCGCGCAATGAACATCAAGCCCGTCGATGCAATGAGAGATGAATAATAAAAAAACGAACCATATATGAAAAAGTTTTCGAAGTACATCATTACCGCGCTTATCGCACT
>JAFYZE010000136.1 GCA_017548805.1 Bacteroidales bacterium | reverse complement strand
TTGCCTGGACTTATCGGTCTAGTCAAACACAAAAAAGGAGGACAAATCTTTCGATTTATCCTCTGTAGTAGCGGGGGCAGGACTCGAACCTGCGACCTCCGGGTTATGAGCCCGACGAGCTACCGACTGCTCTACCCCGCGGTATTGGACTGCAAAAGTAAGGACTATTTTTGGAAAGTCCAAATCTTTGGCGAATATTTCGGTCTTAAGGATCGATGTCAGGTCAGGCCAGGAAGCCGAGGATCCCGTCTATGTCTCCCTTGGAAAATGCCTTCTGCTCGCCTGAAGCGAGGTTTTTCAGCTGGACGGTGCCGGCTTCCATCTCGGACTCTCCGTTGATGGAGAGGAAAGGGATGGACTTGCGGTCGGCATAGTCGAACTGCTTCTTGAGCTTGGCTGAGTCAGGGTAGACCTCGACTGAGACGCCGGCCTCGCGGAGCGCGCGGGCGACGGGCAGCACGTACAGCAGTTCGCGGCTGCCCATGTTGGCGAACAGCACGCGCGTAGCAGACTTTAGGCCGGCCGGGAACTTGTCCAGTCCCTTGAGCACGTCGTAGATGCGGTCGGCTCCGAAACTGACGCCGACGCCGGACATGTCAGGAAGCCCGAAGATGCCGGTCAGGTTGTCGTAACGGCCTCCTCCACAGATACTTCCGATGGCGAAGTCGAGGGCCTTGACCTCGAAGATGGCTCCGGTGTAATAGTTGAGGCCGCGGGCCAGCGAGAGGTCGATCTCGACAGCCGAACCGATGCCGGCGGCATCGATCAGGCCGAAGAGCTCCTCGAGCTCGTCCAGGCCTTTCAGGCCGGCCTCCGAGACGAGGCCGGAGGCGGAACCTCCGTTCATCAGTGCGCGCATCGTAGCGATCTTCTCCGCATCGGTGCCGGAGAGAAGTAGCACGGGCTCGAGCACGGCCACAGCCTCCGGCGTGAGGCCTTTGCCGAGCATCTCCTCCTTAACGGCGTCGAGTCCGATCTTGTCAAGTTTGTCAATGGCCACGGTGATGTCGACGACCTTGTCGGGGAATCCGCAGATCTCGGCCAGGCCGGTGAGGACCTTGCGATTGTTGATCTTGATCAAAACCCTGATGTCGAGAAGCTTGAACACCCTGTCAATGATCTGGACGAGCTCCAGCTCGTTCACCTGCGACTTGCTGCCGATGACATCCACGTCGCACTGGTAGAATTCGCGGTAGCGGCCCTTCTGGGGCCTGTCGGCGCGCCAGACGGGTTGTATCTGATAACGCTTGAAAGGGAAGGATATCTCGTTCTGGTGCTGTACCACGAAGCGCGCGAACGGCACGGTCAGGTCATAGCGCAGGCCCTTCTCGCATACCTTGAGCGACAGTGCCTTGCTGTTGTAAGTATCTCCTTCGGTCCTGAAACTCTCATAATCGATTCCCGAGAATGCGTCTCCGGAGTTGAGGATGCGGAAAAGGAGCTTGTCACCCTCATCGCCGTACTTGCCGAGCAGGGTGGAGAGGTTCTCCATCGCCGGTGTGTCGATCTGGGCGTAGCCGTAAGTCTTGAAGACGCTGCGGATCGTGTCGAATATATAGTTGCGTTCGGCCATTTCCTGCTGGCCGAAGTCGCGCGTGCCCTTCGGTATGGATGGTTTCTGTGCCATGCTTCAATCGGTTTATCATGCAAATATAGCATTTAAGTCGCAGTTTTTTCCTATTTTTGCCCCGATCAATACAATCCGAACATGAAAGAATTCGTCAAAATGGTCCTGGCCGTCATTTGCGGCCTTTTCCTTGCGGGCGTCATAGCCTTCATCCTTGGCATCGGCTTCGTCTCGTCGCTGGCGGCGGCCGGCAGCGCCTCTCCGGCACTGCCCAAGTCCGGCGTCATGGTCATGGACATGTCCAAGATATCGATCGCCGAACAGTCGACCCCCGCTTCCCCGGATGTCATGTCCCTCATCCAAGGAGGCAGCATGACGGAGAGCGTCGGCCTCTGGAAGGCCGTCCAGGCCATTAACAAGGCCGCCGAGGACCCGGCCGTCAAATATATCTACATCAAGGCTGACGGCGCATCGGGCGGCATCGCCCAGCTCCAGGAGCTCCGCAAGGCGCTTTCCAATTTCAGGATGAGCGGCAAGCCGGTCATCTCCTACACGGAGAGCCCTTCCACTGCATCGTACTATCTCGCTTCGGTTTCCGACAAGGTCTATATGTCTTCCCACCAGGGAGCCAGCTCCATGCTCACCGGCATCGGCAGCAGCCTCACTTTCTACAAGGACCTGCTTGACAAGCTTGGCGTCAACGTCCAGCTCATCCGCCACGGCAAATACAAGTCCGCCGGCGAGGGCTACATCAAGAACGCCCCCAGCCCCGAGAACCTTGAGCAGACCCAGGCCATGATCGATGCGATCTGGAACAGCTACGCGTCGGAGATCGCGGAGAGCCGCGGCCTGACGGTCGAAGCCCTCAATGCGGCCATCGACGGGCTCAAGCTCAACTTCCCCGAGGACTTCATGCGTGAGGGCCTCGTCGACGAACTGCTTGACCGTGAAGGCCTTGAGAACAAGCTCGCCGACCTCGCCGTCGTCGAGTCGTTCAAGAAGCTCAAGTCCTTCACCCTGAGCGAATACATCTCCGCCAAGGTGACTCCCAACACCAAGGTCAAGAACAAGATCGCCATCCTCTATGCGGACGGCGAGATCATCGAGGGCGAAGGCAAGCAGAATGTCGCCGGAGACTATTTCTCCCGCGTCATCGCCAAGGTGCGCGCAGACTCCACCGTCAAGGCCGTTGTCTTCCGCGTGAACTCTCCCGGCGGCAGCGTGCTCGCTTCGGAGAAGATCAAGGCCGGCATCGAGCTCCTCAGGAAGGAGAAGCCCGTCGTCGCCTCCTATGGCAATTATGCCGCTTCCGGCGGTTACTGGATCTCCAACAGCTGTGACAAGATCTACTCCGACGCCGCCACTCTCACCGGTTCGATCGGTGTGTTCAGCATGATCCCTGACATCAGCAAAACCGTCAAGGACATCGCCCATCTCAACATCGTCCCCGTCACTTCCAACAAGCACGCCGACATGTATTCGCTCATGCGTCCTCTCGACCAGGATGAGCTGGACTACATGCAGGCTTCCGTCGAAAGTATTTATGACCGTTTCGTGAGTACCGTGGCGGAAGGCCGCGACCTCGAGCCCGAATTCGTAGACTCTATCGCACAGGGACGTGTCTGGGCCGGCTCCGACGCCTTGCAGATCGGCCTCGTGGACGAGATCGGAACCCTCGAGGACGCCCTCAAGTGGGCTGCCGCTGCAGCCGGTAATGCCGACCTCTCCGCATGGAACGTAGCCGAGTACCCCAAGCCGCAGTCCGAGATGGAGCGCATGATGGAGATGTTCGGCCAGAAGACCCCTGCCGAGAACATCCTCGCGGGCACTCCTTTCGGCGATGCCGCCGGCACCCTGCTCGAATGGTATGAAAGGGTAAAGAAGAATCCTGCGGACGTCACTTTCGCCCGCATCCCTTACGTTATCGATATCAGGTAATCAGAGGATCGTAATCCTCAGAATCTTTGCGGAGCCCTCCCTTACACGGAGGGCTTCGTCCATTCTGACGCCCGCCACCGCCGCGACATGCCCGTCAGTGTCGCCGGCGGGCACAATGACGATCGCCGACTCCTTGTCAGTAAGGGACATTTTCCTGTCGGCGAACAGGTCGCTGAGCTTTTTGGCGCGGCCTTCCATGCCGAACGGCCGCATCCAGTCGCCGGGCTGCCAGCCGCGCAGCAGGAATGGGAAGGGGAGTGCGGCGGCATCGCAGGCGAGCACGCCCTCCGGCTGTTTGAGAGGCATCCCCGCTTCGCGGGAAAGGAATTCGATGCGTACCGTCTGGCCGTGGAATGCATAATCGCCGGGGCCAGTGACAGTGACGGATCCGGACATATCGGCCGTTTCCGACCTTTCCCGGACGGTCATGGCCCCGGCCGTAGTCTCAAGGACATACGTAGGGGAGAGGAAACGTTTGCCGGAGAAAGTCCCATCCTCTCCGGAAGCGTGATTTTCGAGGAGCCTGACCACTGCATCTAGGGTGTCGGCATGGAAGCCGTATGGCTCCAGTAGCCGGAAGATGACATACTTCCAATGCTTGAGCGACAGCAGCTCAGGCACGACTATCTTGCCGCCCTTCAGGACTTTGCCTTCCGCTTCGCGGAAATAATCCTCCACGATCCCGTCCGCCTGTGCGAACCGCTCCATGTCGGCGTTCAGCGTCCGTACAAACGACGGATTGATCTGTGCAAACTCCGGGAAAACTGCATTGCGTATGCGGTTGCGCTTGTACCCGCTGTCCGCGTTCGTACTGTCCACACGGTACTCCACTCCGTGCTCCGCAGCATACGCCTCTATCTCCTCCCTCGTCATCCTCAACATCGGCCGCAGCAATTTTACCCGTCCCGGTGGAAGATAGGCCTCGGCGGCGATGCCGCGGAGGCCGCGGAGGCCGGTGCCGCGGAGGAGGTTCAGGATGAGGGTCTCCGCGTTGTCGTTGGCGTTGTGCGCCACGGCAACGGCGTCGAAGCCGTGCTCGACGGCAACGCGCGCGAACCAAGCGTACCGCAGTTCGCGCGCAGCCATCTCGATGCTTATGCCATGCTCCGAAGCATAGGCCGAAGTATCGAAATCAGCGCGGAAAAAAGGCACTCCGTGCGCTTCAGCCCACTTCTGCACGAACTCCGCATCCGCGTCGCTCTCGGCTCCGCGGAGATGGAAGTTGCAGTGCGCCACGGCGTACTCCCCGCCGGCACGGCTGAACATGTCGGCCATGCACATGGAGTCTACGCCCCCGCTCACCGCCAGCAGAACTTTCATTACTTGGCGTCGCGCAGGCGCCTCGGCTTGAGGGTGTAAGCGAAATTGAAGGAAGTGAACTCCTTGAACTGCCCGCGTGCCCTGCCTTCAGGATACTGGGCGATGTCCTTGTTGTTCTTGATGATGACGTTCGGGTCGTAGATGAACCAGGTGTCGAGCCCGATCTTGAAATACTTGCCGACGTTCCAGGTGATCTTGTTGTCCCAGTTGACGCGGTATTCCTTGAAAGGATTGTCGAGGTAGTCAGTGAAAAGGACAAGCTGGGTGCCGTAATTGAAGACCTCGTTGATGACGAATTTCGCATCGACCTTGACCTGCGCACCGAACTGGAACTTTGCCTTGCGGTAATTGCTGCCGACGGTGGGGTCAAGCCCGTCCTCACGCAGCAGCATGCCGTAGGTCTTGCGGAGCTGCTCCGCCCTGACGATGGTGAAGCCGCCGGTGAGCGGGGCGATGTTGATGGACAGCCATTTGTTGGGCGTCCAGTCCATACCGAGACCGAGGTTGGTGTATGCCGGAGCGAGGAATCCCGACTTGAG
>JAFYZE010000023.1 GCA_017548805.1 Bacteroidales bacterium | reverse complement strand
CGGCGAGCACGGCGGAGACCGCGGCCCGCGCGGTGACCGTGGCCCGCGCAACGGCCACAACGGCAACGACCGCCGTGGAGGCGAGCGCGGTGAGCGCCCCGAGCGCAATGACCGCGGCGAGCGTGGCGAGCGCCCTGAGCGCGGTGGCGACCGCGGTCCCCGCAGGACCTTCGGTCCCAAGCGCGAGGCCCCGGCCCCGACCATCGACGACTACCGCGAGCCTACCGACGAGATATTCTAGCCAAAACTAAATATAGCTTTCAGCCTCCCTCGGAGTTTCCGGGGGAGGCTGTTTTTTTGGGGAGCATTTTCATGCTGACAGGCCTTGCTTTTATGCACAGGAGGATTGGCAAGCCCCCTACATTCCTCCTACGCAAGACAAAACCGGCTCACAGCACGTTTTCGCCCTCATAGGAGGACTCTCAGCCTCTCTCCATTCCTCCTGTGAAATCAAAATGCACCTATGTATTGAAACACACCCGTACAAATACATAATGTGCTCCGTTTGAAGATTGCCGATAGAACCGTCAGTCGCCGTCTTCCAGAGAGAAGAGATCCTTCACGTCACATTCGAAGACCGCGGCCATCTTAAGGGCGAGTTTCACCGAAGGGTTGAACTTCCCCGACTCGATAGCCATGATGGTCTGCCGGCTCACGGAAAGGATGTCCGCGAGCTCCTGCTGGGTCAGGCTTTTCCTGACACGCTCGAGCTTGATCGTGTTCCGCATCGCCTTACCTCCTGATCTTGAACTTGAAGATAATGAAATAGAGGATGGCCATCTTTATGATGAAGGTGCCGTTGCGGAACATGCGGATATTGTACATCTCCATCTTGTCAGTGCCGTTAAAGAGCGATGTCAGATAAATGATATTCATGACAATGGCCACCAGAAATGCTATGGCCGCAACGATGGCGACCGATTGCAGGCGCATTTTCGAGATGTATTCGTCCTCGCGCTTCTCGCGGGAGAAAACGCAACAGAAGATGGAGACGAACAACAGGATGAGCAGGCCGAGCTCGAGGGCCTTGTTAGTAGCCATATCCTTGCTGGCGGACCAATATATCAATACCATCATCGCTATGTAGTCCAGGATGAAGACCGCCAGCGCCACGCGTTGTACCCAGTGGGGGAAAAGCATTTTGTTCATCTTTCTCTCTTTCTTTTTTTGCAAATGTATATAATTATTTTCATAATGTCAAGTATTATATACATTTTTCACTTTATCCCTCAGCCGCCTGCCGAGGGATAACAAGAAAACCTGCATATCCCTCAGCTGAAGGGTGAGGGATAATAGAAAAACAGTAACATCCCTCAGCAAAGTGCCGAGGGATACGAGGTAAACCGGCACATCCCTCAACTGGAAGGTGAGGGATAAATTGGACTAGGGGAAAAAGAGAAGCTACCAGGCGGTGAAGGGATGGTGGGAGAGGTAGGAGTTGTAGTAGCGGCGGTCGCCGGTGACTTCGGGGCCGAGCCAGGCGGGGCGGTCGAAGGGCTCGTCCGGGGCGCCGAGTTCGATCTCGGCGATGACGAGCCCGGCGTTGGCCCCGCGGAACTCGTCGACCTCCCAGGTGTGGACGCCGTCGGTGTTGCGGACCAGATGCCTGGTCTTGTCTATGACGACGGGCTCGGCGAGGGCAAGGAGTTCCTCCGCCTCGCTGGCCGGGATCTCCTTCTCCCACTCGAAACGCGACAGGCCTCCGTCGAAAGAAGGGCCTTTGATGGTCAGGAAGCCTTGGTCGTCGCGGACCCGAACCCGTACGGTACGTCCGGGCGAAGAACTCAAGTAGCCCTGCATGATGTGCATAGAGCGGAAGACTTCCGGCTTGAAGTCCCCGGTGACGAGGAATTTCCTTTCAATCTCCTGTGCCATGGCGGGATTTGTTTACTACAACACAAATATAAGAGATTTTTCGCGTAAATTAGTGGTATCAAAAAACACGCACATGAAACGCAGGGATTTCATAAAGACGACGGCGCTGGCCGGACTGGGTGTCGGATTGGCAGGATGCATAAAGGCGGAAGAGGGATCTTTCGCTAAGTCCAAAGTGACAAAGGGAGAAAGGAGGGCGTCACGGAAAAAAGATGGCAAGGCACGGATGCACCTGAGCTTCTTCCCGTACGAACTGCAGCTGCAGCATACGTTTACGGTGGCGTCGTATTCGCGTACGACGACGCCGGACGTTCAGGTCGAGATCGAGTACGATGGATACGTCGGCTACGGAGAAGCCTCTATGCCGCCGTACCTGGGGCACACAGTCGAGAGCGTGTGCGCATTCCTGCAGAAAGTGAACCTGGAGCAATTCAGCGATCCTTTCCAGCTGGAGGATATACTTGCATACGTGGACGGCCTGTCCGAAGGCGACGCGCCCGCCAAGGCAGCGATTGACATAGCCCTGCACGACCTTGTCGGCAAGCTTATCGGCCAGCCGTGGTGGCGCCTATGGGGCCTCGACGCGGCCAAGGCGCCGAGCACAACCTTTACCATCGGTATCGATACGCCGGAGGTTGTGCGCGAGAAGACCCTCGAATGCGCCGACCGCTTCAACATCCTGAAAGTCAAGGTGGGACTTGATTCCGACGAAGAGATGATAAGTACCATACGCTCGGTGACTGACCTGCCGCTGGCGGTCGACGCCAACCAGGGTTGGAAGGACCGCCAGAAGGCCCTGGACGAGATCTTCTGGCTCAAGGAGCAGGGCGTGGTGATGGTGGAACAGCCGATGGCCGTCGACAGGATCGACGACATCGCCTGGATCACCGAACGCAGCCCGCTCCCTATCTTCGCCGACGAGAGTATCCAGCGCCTGCGCGACATCCCCGCCATCAAGGGCGCTTTCACGGGCATCAATATCAAGCTTATGAAATGTACGGGCATGCGCGAGGCGTGGAAGATGCTCAACTACGCCCGCGCTGAAGGGATGCGCGTGATGATAGGCTGTATGACGGAGACCTCCTGCGCATGCACCGCTGCGGCTCAGCTCTCCCCTGCCGTGGACTTCGCCGACCTCGACGGCAATCTCCTCATCTCCAACGACCGCTTCACGGGAATGACAGTCCGGGACGGCCGGATGGTGCTCCCGGACCGTCCCGGACTGGGACTCATCAAGCTTTAAATCAGGATTCTACCAATAGGAATCTGGCTTTCTTCCAATTGCCGAAACCGAGGTCGGAGACCTTGATCTCGAAGCGCAGCGTGTGCTGCGGGTCCAGCGGGACCTGCAGCAGGGTGACGTACCCCTCAGGGGCGTCACCGAGCATGCGCAGGCCTCCGAAGGAGCCGTCGCAGGCCGAAAAGGCCAGGGCGACGGCCTTCTGCGCCAACGGCTCGTCGTCTTCGTCCACCTGGACGACGCTCTTGAAAGTCTCCATGTTCACCGCCTTGGTAAACTTGACCAGGGCATGCCCCTTGGGCCATTCTCCCGGCTCATGGTGGACGCCGGTATCATAGCCCAGCAGGTCGTCGATGTCGGCGAAGAAATACAGCATACCCTCATGCGGCAGTATGCCGTCAGGGTCCAGCGGAGCTATGTCATAGCAATCCACCTGGCACAGGAATGTCAGCGGACGCCCGTCCAGCAGCGGATACTCCATGTCCGGAGCCATATCGGGGTCGCCCCAGAACTTGCTCTCGCAAAAAAGGTTGCGTTTCTTCTCTATCAGATCCAGACGTATGGCCATAAGCTATTCGGATTGGGGTTTGAGGAAATGCCTGGCGGACATCCAGCTGTAGAACGACTCCAGCCAGCTGCCGTTGCGGGTGTTGCGGTCGGGGGTGCTGCCACCGCCGCCGAAAAGCCCGCCTGTACCCTCGCCGTATACATGCATCTCGGCATCTACCCCGGCCTTCTTCCACTCAAGGAAAAGCGCAAGGCAGCCGGCCGCGACATTGGGATGGTCGGCATGGACGGCGATGAAGATTGGAGGGAAATCCGGCTCAACGTAAATGTCTTCAAGCGCCGGGCCGTAGACCGAGACCACGAAGGAAGGGCGCTCCTCGGCCTTAGCGCGGATGAGGGCTGAAAGCTCGACGCCGCCGCCGGCCGAGAAGCCCATCACGCCGACGCGTGCGGGATCGAGACCCCACTCGGCGGCGTGGCTCCTGACGAGGCGCAGCGCGTTAAGGCAGTCTTCGGCCGCCGCGGCGATGCTCGGGTCCTCGACACCGGGCTGAGGCGTGCCGGGATTGGCATTGGCATGCTCCAGCACGCCGAAGCCCGTGATCTTCGAGAAGTCGCGGGCGGGAGCCGCGGCCGGCCTGGGCGCTGCCTGGCCCTGCTGGGCAGCAGGGCGCTGCGCCGCCGGCCTGCGGAAAGCAGACATGTCACGCAGACGGTATTTCACGCCGATGGCGGCTATTCCCCTTTCATTCAGCCAGTTGGCCATTTCGATGAAGTCGCTCTCCCACGAAAGCGACATCAGTCCGCCTCCGGGGAAGAGCAGCACGGCGGAACCGTTGGCCTTGTCGGGATCGGCCAGGCTGACGGTCATGGAAGGATGTTTCACCGCGGTATAGTTGTTCACCTCGCCGAAAGGATTGAGCGAGATGTTCTCGTCGCCAGTGGCCTCAGAATGAGGGAGGTCGAAGGTTTCGCGCTTGTTGAAATTGCGCGCGTGAACCGTCCATCCTTTCAAATCCTCCGGGACCTGACAGTAGCGGAATACACTCTCGCCGTTTCCGCGGCCGCGGATCTGCCATTCGATCCAAAGGAGGGCCATCTCGGCGAACTGGCCGCCGTTAGGCTCCCTGTAAGTGCCGCCGTGGCCGACGGGAAGGTTGGCAATGGCCACGGGGACCTTGTCGATCTTCTGGAAATCATCGACCGCCTGGGTATAGGCGATATCGGACTCGCCTCCGATGATATAGGCGATGGGAACGGTCAGGCGGTCAAGGGCCGCCTTCTCCACGACGAAGGTCTGCTCGAAAGTGCCGGAATTGAGGGGAACGACGGTGCGAACCCTCTCGTCACCGGCCGTGCCCATGATGATGGCCTGGAGACCGCCGCAGGACTGGCCCATGGCGATGGCGCAGGAGGGATTGACCACACCATAGTATTCGCTGGACGGGTCAGCGTTCTGGGCCTCGAACCAGTCGAGCTTGGCAAGGATCTCCAAAGCGTCGGCCGACTGGGAAGGATCGCTGGCTGGAGCAGCCATGGCGGGAGCGCCCTGCTGTGGCATGGGCATCTGCTGCGCCTGCGGCCTTTCCCCTGCGGGAGGGGTCGTCACGGGCACGGGACGGCCTCCTGTAATCCTTGGCTGGTTTTCACGCCAGACACCATTGGATATGATGACATACCCGTGGGATGCTATTTCTGTAAGGAAACCGTAGAACCCCGTGGAGCTGTGGGCGCAGCCTCCGTTGCCGAATAGGATGACCGGCAAAGGGCCTTCGACGGAAGCTGCGGATGTAAGGTCTTCAGGGCGGAAGATGGAGTAGCCCGGAAGTGCGTCATCTTCGACGATGACGGCCTTGTACGGCCCCCTTCCGCCGTCGTCCACACGCGTGGAATTTACGGTACGAGCCACGGAAGGGAACTGGACGACGGCCAGCACGGCCGTCAGGACAATAGCGGCTATAGTTTTAGTCATATTTGAAAAGAGTTAGCTTTCAATCTGTTGCGGGACCTGTGCAGCTATCTGTTTGCGGAACTCGGGGAAGGAGAGATAGTCACCCTCCGGGCGTCCCTCCATGGTGACGATGCTCAGTCCGGGCCGGCCGACAAGCATCTTCAGCATGTCAGTCACCTGCTGCGAGATCATCGGCGAGAGCCATTCGAACTCGGCAATCTTCCGGTCGTCAATCTCCTTCTCCAGATCGTCCCGCAGTTCCTTGCACATCTTCGCGGTATAAGCCTTGGCGGCAGGATTGCTCGCGGAGACGAAATTCCTGCCCAGTATGGAACGGGATGCAAAACTATTGGCGATCTCCCAGCTCAGCTGCTTCTTCGAGAAGGAAATCAGCCCGGGACGAAAGTCGGCGAGATAAAGCGTATTGTTCACGGCATCGTAACGGAATCCCACTTCCTCCAGCTTGATGCCGTACTCGGCGCAGATGTCGGCCCTGAGAGCCCCGTTGAAGGTCAGGCCGGCATCCTCGTCCTCACGGATATAAGTGCGGACGAAGGAAGAGTCGATGTTCATCACAGCCAGATGTAATATGGGGGACAGCTCGACGACATTGAGCGGCGAACGGCCCTTTTCCTCGAGCTCCCTGTACAGTCCCGCTATCTGTTTCCGGAGGTTTGTAACCTCCTCTTCAAGTTCCTTCCCCTTGCGCTCCGAACGGCGCAGGTCCTCGCGGCCGTTCTTGACGAACGCCTTCCATACGAGAAAGCCTATAAGGCCTATGAGCAGCAGGGCAAGTCCTATCCAGAGCGTCTCACGGTAGAAAATGAACCTGAGGGCGAGCAGGAAGATGACGACGGCCAGGGCGATGATGCCTATTCTCTTAAAACTAAATTTCTTCATATCCGGACTATCACTCATTACAAATATAATTAAATCCAAAAAAAATGACTACTTTTCAGCAATAATACGCCTCCTGCCATGTTCGACGCCTTCATACTGCTCCTCCCCGCCTTTGTCTGCGCGACGTGGGCCCTGAGGCTCCCTTTCCTTATGAAAAGGAACCGGGGCGAAGCGCTGTGGCGTCTCTACCTGACGACGGTCTCGGGAGGCCTTACGTTCTTCATTGACAGCTGCATGCTGTCCCCTGTCACCAGTCATCGCAGCATGGTCGTCCTACTGATAGCCCTGCAGGCGGCACTATTTACAATGTTCCCCTGCATCACGGGCTATACCCTGAACATCAGCGGAAGGAAGGTCCATCCTGCCACCGCGGTGGCAGCTTTCCTGCCCGCCATCCTGATGACGGCAGCAACGGCGATAACCTGCAGCCATGCAGGCATAGACACCATCGCGGAGTACCTTGACAAGGCTGAACCGTCGCAGATGCTGCCAGCCAGGACCGATCCCGTATTCGCCTTCGCATTCCTGACGACATATGTGCACCTCATCGTACTTGGTATCTGGCTGTCCGTATGCTGGGGAGTCCTCCTCCATATCCTCATCAGCACGGGCACCAGACCAAGAGACATCCTGGATTTCCTCAAGGCGAAAAGGTCCGAGTCGCAGGTCAGCCTCAACTGCCTCGTCATCCTGATGTTCATCATAGCCTGCAGCGTCAGGATCATAATAGGAAGGCGTTTCCTGCTGAATCATGCCCTGGTCAGATGGACCCTTGAGATAATCCTCGCGACTCTCGCCGGTATCGCCCTGGTACTCGGGGCCAAATACGGACGGCAGCAAGTCGCGATAGGTAACAATACTGAAGACGATGACAAAAGCACCTTGGAGGAACTCGGAGGGCGCCTGACGGCATACATGGAGGAAGGGGAAGCGTTCCTCGACCCGCATCTTTCGCTTGAAAGCGCAGCATCAGCGCTCAATACCAACAGGACTTACCTGTCGGCTGTAATCAGGGATGTCAAGGGAACGACCTTCAGGAGCTATGTCAATGGGCTGAGGATTGAGGCAGTCAAAAGGGAGATCAGGCTGCACCCGGAAGAGCGGCTGGGGTCCATAGCCGCCAGGACGGGATTCGTAAGCGACACCCAGCTCGTCAAGAAATTCACGGAAATGACCGGCGTATCGCCTCGCCGGTGGTGCAAGGAGCAAAATGACACTGGCGGAGGTATTCCGCCAGTGTCACGTATAATCCTTCATAAATAATGCTCGGACAGATGGACAGGATGCCATCCCGTCCGCAATACAAAGTTAGGATTTGGGCTTTGCATAAGCGCACCGATTCATACAATAAAAGTTTCCAAAACTACAAAATCTTTCCGATTTTTCAATTATAGCCCATAAAAGTGGCCACTCCACACGCAATAAAGCCACAAAACCGCAGGATTCACCAAGTATCCGGCAATTCCACCCGAACTTGAATATATGGATTTTCCGGGGGGTCCGAACTCAGTAACTTTGCCTGAGAAACCAAAACCACCGGAAATGATCAGAATTGACAATTTCATCAAGATTTTCGAAGGTGCGGTCCGCGACAACTGGGATAATCCCGCATTGTCCGACTTCCGCAAATCCACCATCACCTACCGTGAACTGGCAGAACGCATCGACACCCTGGACCTTGTCTGGAAAAAGGCGGGGCTGAAGCGCGGCGACAAGGTCGCCATCAACGCCCGCCCCTGCGCCCTGGGCGCCTCCCTCTATTACGCAGCCGTCTGCAAGGGCTATATAGCCGTCGAACTTTATAACGCATTCACTCCTGCGGACACGCAGAGGCTAGTCAACCATTCCGACAGCAAGATCCTCTATACCGAAAAAAGGACCTTCGATGCCATGGACTTCGAGCAGATGCCGCAGGTCCTGTGCGTCCTCGACTGCGCCACCGGCGAGATCCTCGCCAGCCGCGAAGGCGTGGGCGAGATATACAAGGAAGGCGCAAACCTCCTCGCGGAGCGTTATCCCGAGGGGATGAAACCGTCCGACTTCCGCGTCGCCGACGTCGATCTCGACGATGTCTGCGCCATCCTCTATACTTCCGGTTCCACCGGCAACCCCAAGGGCGTCATGCTGACCTACCGCAACGACACCGCCAACGTCCAGGCCATCACCCCCGGATTCCCTTTCCATAAGGGAGAGAACTACCTAAGCCTGCTGCCGCACGCCCACAGCTTCGGCCTGATGTGCGACGTGGTCATCCCCCTTACCCAGGGAATGCACGTCACTGTGCTGGGTATTCCGCCCATCCCGATGAACGTCAAGGACGCGCTCATGGAGGTCAAGCCCCGTATCTTCTACGGTGTTCCCCTGATCTTCGTCAAATTCGCCGAATACGTCCTCGGAGCCGATATCAACACACCCGAAGGCAAGGCCAAACTGGCGGATTACAAAAATCATCCGGAGTTCTGCAAAATGCTCCGCGACAAGCTCATGGCTTCGATGGGAGGCAATATCGAAGTGTTCGCCACCGGCGGATCGGCCATCCCCTCCGAGGTGGAATCCCTGTTCGTATACAAGCTCAAGGTTCCGTTCATCACCGGCTACGGCCTGACTGAACTTGCCCCCATCGTTTCCTACGGAAAGCTTGGCAAATACATACCCAAATCCTGCGGAGAATACATCCCCGAGGTAATGGAAGTCCGTATCGACTCTCCCGACCCTGAGAATGTCGCCGGAGAACTCCTGGTCAAGGGAGACGTAGTCTTCAAAGGCTACTACAAGAATCCCGAAGCCACGGCCGAAGTGCTGAAAGACGGTTGGTTCCATACCGGAGACATCGGTACGGTGGACAAGGACAACAACGTCTTCCTGCTCGGAAGGTCCAAGAACATGATCCTGACCGAAAACGGACAGAATGTCTATCCCGAGGAGGTCGAGGTGGTGCTCAACGAGCTCCCTTATGTCGCAGAATCCATAGTTCTGCAGCGCGAGCATCGCATCGTAGCCCTTGTCGTACCCAACATGGATGCCCTCGACAAGGCCGGTCTCGGCTCCGACGGCCTCGACGCTGTCATGCGCCAGAACATCGTGGCCCTGAACGGCAAGCTCCCCTCCTATTCCGCGGTGAACGACTATGAGCTCCGTTTCGAGCCTTTCGCCAAAACTCCCAAGGGCAGCATCCGCAGGTTCATGTACAGGTAGTTTCAATTATTTATTATCTTTGCGTCTCAACCGGTCTCAAGGATGTTAAGAGAAGAACTTAAACAATATATGCCCCACCGCGAGCCTATGCTACTGGTGGACAAGTCCGAACTGGTCGAGGAGAACCATGTGGTCTCCGAATACACCGTCACGGGCAAGGAAGAATTCGTAAACGGTCACTTCCCGGGCAATCCCATTGTCCCGGGAGTGATCCTCTGCGAGATCATGGCCCAGTCGAGCATCCTTCTGATGAAGGACGAGCTCGACGGCAAGCTCGCCCTGTACGCAGGGCTTGACAAGATCCGCTTCAAGCGGGTGGTCAAGCCCGGCGACACCGTAGTGGTGAACGCAAGCCTCAAGGTCAAGCGCAGCACCGTCATCGTCGTCGAGGCCGTAGCCACCGTCGAGGGGCAGCTCGCCTGCAAGGGCGACCTGTCATTCTATCTTGTAAATAAGGAATAAGATATGGCATACCAACTTTTAAAAGGCCGCAAAGGTCTGATATTCGGCGCATTGAACGATAAGTCCATCGCCTGGAAGGTGGCGGAACTTGCCGTCGCCGAAGGCGCGGAGATCGTTCTGACAAACACGCCCGTTTCTATCCGCCTGGGCGAGATCAACCGCCTCGCGGAGCAGTGCGGCACCGTCGTGATCCCCGCGGATGCCACTTCCGTGGCGGACCTCGAAGCCCTGGTGGACGGGGCCATGGAGCATTTTGGTGGGAAGTTCGACTTCGTCCTCCACGCGGTCGCCATGTCTCCCAACATCCGCAAGGGCCGGCCTTACACGGACGTGAACTATGACTTCTTCCAGAAGACCGTGGACATCTCCGCCCTGTCGTTCCACAAGCTCCTCCAGACTCTGTACAAGAAGGACGCACTGAACGAATGGGGTTCAGTGGTGGCCCTGAGCTACATTGCCGCCGACCGTGCAATGCCCCGCTACAACGACATGGCCGACGCCAAGGCGATGTTACAGTCCATCACCCGCAATTTCGGCCTGCTGTACGGCCGCGAGAAGCATGTCCGCATCAACACCGTCTCCCAGTCCCCGACCATGACTACGGCCGGACAGGGCATCGACGGCATGACCGAGATGGTCGGATACGCCGACCGCATCTCCCCGCTCGGCAACGCCACGGCGGAGGACTGCGCCGGCTATGTCATCTCCCTTTTCTCCGACCTTACCCGCAAGGTCACGATGCAGAACCTCTACCACGACGGAGGATATTCCTCCCTCCTTCCGGTCATAGAATAGTCCATGAAAACCGGGGCGGTACTGGCGGTCATCCTTTGTTACTT
>JAFYZE010000135.1 GCA_017548805.1 Bacteroidales bacterium | reverse complement strand
AGCCTGCCTGGGTCTTGTAGCGGCAGATCGCGTCCTTGATGGAGCGGGCCATCACATGGTGGATGCCCGGCATGCCATTGGCGGACGGCGGTCCCTCGAAGAAAATGAACTCGGGAGCGCCCTCCCTCACCTCGAGGGATTTCTCGAACGCATGAGCCTTATTCCATCTCTCCAGAACGTCATTTCCGATCGAGACCAGATCCAAGCCCTTATACTCTTTGAATGTCATATTTTTTGTCTAATTTTGCATCCCGGACCCCGTCCGGCGGCAGTCTGTTTTATAGTCTGCAAATATACATAATCCATGCGTTTTTAACAAAACAATGAGCACGCCCGACATCATTATTCTGATATGCTTCCTTCCCGCCGTCATCACGGGTATCATGAAAGGATTCATAGAGCAGGTCATTGCGCTGTTTTCTCTCATACTCGGAGCATGGCTGGCGTTCAAGTTCTCGACCGTGGTAAGTGGCTGGTTACAACCATATTTCGAGATATCCGAGACCGTTCTGAACGTCATTAGTTTCGCTGTGATAATGATTGCCGTCGTACTGGTGCTGTTCGTACTGGGCAAGGTACTGACCGGAGTAACGAAGTTGGTCATGCTCGGATGGCTGGACCGTCTGCTGGGACTGGTATTCGCCCTTTTAAAGGCCGGGCTCTTCATCGGGATCGGCATTATCCTTTTCGAGACCCTCAACGTCAAATTCGAATTCGTGGAAGAAAAGGTGCTCGACGAGTCCGTGCTCTACGGTCCCATCAGGGATATCGCCTACATGGTGTTCCCCTACCTCAAAGAATTATTGCTCAAGCAGTAGGACATGGCAAGGATCATACTCATAGAGACATCTACGGCACTTTGTTCCGTCGCCCTCGCCGAGGACGGACGGATCGTGGCTTACAAGGAGAGCGAGACGCCGCGGGCGCAGGCGTCGCTGACGGCGCCCTTCGTCAAGGAGCTCCTTGACGCCCAGGGCATCGGCGTGCGCGACTGCGACGCCGTCTGCGTCAGCAAGGGGCCGGGGTCATACACCGGCCTGCGCGTCGGCGTGTCCACGGCCAAGGGCCTGTGCTTCGGCGCGGGCATCCCGCTGATAGCCGTCGGCACCCTGGACACCCTGGTGTACCAGGCCGACGACGAGGGTCTGCTGCCCACCGGCTACCGCTACGTCGTCCCCATGGTCGACGCCCGCCGCATGGAGGTCTATACCGCCGTCTTCACCCCCTCCGGCAACCAGCTCACCGACACCCGCCCCCAGGTCATCGAATCGCTCAGCCAAATCATTGCCACCGACCAACCTGTCGCCGCTGAGAGTCCTGCCTCTCCCAGCAGCCAATCCTCGCCCTCTGCCTCCCCCATCGCGGCGTCGGCCTCGTTCGCTGATTTGCTGGCCGAAGGCCCGGTGCTGTTCATCGGTGACGGTGCCGGCAAATGCCGCGAAGCCATCGCTCACCCCAACGCCCATTTCGTCCAATGTTGCCCTAAGGCCTCCGCGATGCTCCGCCCCGCCTTCGCCGCCTGGGAAGCCCGCCGCTTCGAAGATACCGCCTATTTCGAGCCGTTCTACCTCAAGGAGTTCATCGCCACCGTCCCCCGCAAGAAACTCTTCTGACGCATCTCTCCCGCTCGAGCAAAAAGCTTTTTCTCTATAAAAATATCTTTCCGATTCTGATAAATATCTTTTTGTCAGCCAGTTTGGGAATCATTTCCCATATTGCAGGAAAGATATGACTATGAAAAACGACTTCGCTTCCGAAGAGCGCCGCTGCGAACTTCTATTCCTAAGCCTTGGCCCTTGCTGGCACCTCTACACACCGGAAAATCACCCGGTCATCTTCATCGACGAGGCGGACTACAAAGCCGCAATGACATTGATCGCCATCTGCTGCCTTGCCTTCCCTCAATTCCGAATCCTGACTTTTGAGTTGATGAGCAATCATATACACATCACCATCGTCGGACCGGAGAAAGACCTCGGTCCATTCTTTGGAATGTTTAGGAAATATCTTGAGTACTATCTGAAAGCAAAGGGCCGAAACACGTCCCTCGAAGACTGGGAGTACAAGAAACGGCCGATCAGAACTCTCGATGACGCTCGCAACGTCATTGCATACGACAATCGCAACGGTTTTATAGTTAACCCTGCCTACTCTCCATACAGCTATCCCTGGGGTGCTAACAGATGCTTTTTCAACACCGACCATGCAACGCGATATGCCGAGTCGAAAACCGTGCTGAGAAACGATGCTATACGGAAAATATTCCACACCAGGGCCCTCGACGGTTTTTCAGGGCTCGTCATGCTCGATGGATATGTCTGTCCTCTTGCCTTCTGCGACATCACGACTGCAGAAGGATTGTTTCGGAACGAAAGGCACTACTTTTACTCCATCTCCAAGAATGTAGAAAGGATGAAAGAGATTGCCAAGGAGATAGGAGAAAGCATCTATTACACTGACAGTGACCTCTTTGCCATAGTCAGATCATACTGCAAGGACCGATACGGGATCGACAGGCCGACACTCATCCCTGCGGATAAAAAGATCGAGGTTGCGAAGATGATGCGCTTTGAATACAACGCGAGTGCAAAACAGATTACGCGGATGCTGAAAATCGACCCGAACCTCCTCAACTCCTTCCTCCCATAGTTTCCCCTTCTCCCCGCGCGGAAAATATGCGAGAATCCGCGCGAAATAGGACAAAACTCCCGTGGCGCGCGAATAATTGCCAAAAATTCGCGCGAAAGGCGGAAAAACAGGCATTTCGCGCGAGAAAAAACGAAAAATCCGCGCCTGAGATGGGCGCGGATTTTATTTTCATCAGGTCAGGCTCTGACGGGCCGAAAGGCGAGGCTACTTCAAGACCTTGTCGAGCTCGCGGCGGAGGGCCTTTTCGCCTTCGACCTTGCGGTCGATAATCTTGCCGTCGAGGATGAGGTACGCCCGGGGCAGGGACGTTACATTGTAGTACGCTGCTGCCGGGGAGGCGGCTCCGAGGCCGTCATTGACATTGACCCAGGGCAGTTCCTGGCTCTTGACGACGCTGGCCCAGGCGGCCTTGTCGGTGTCGAGGGACACGGCGAAGATCTCGAGTCCCTTGTCGTGATAGTCCTTGTAGACGGGCTTGTAGGTCTCCTGGTTCAGGATCTTGCTCTCAGCGTCAGTCACGGTCCAGAAGAAGAGGATAATCGCCTTGGAATCAAGCGCGGACAAAGACACGTCATTGCCGTTGACATCCTTGGACTTGATGTCGGGATAATCCGTTTCGGAAGCCGTAGCGAGCCTGGCATCGAAGCCGAGGACACCCTCGCGGCGGATGGTCTCCCTCTCAAGAGCCTTGACATACTTGGAGTCAGGGTATACGGTCGACAGCGAATCCAGCGCGTTGCGGAAATGGATGGCATCCGTAGTCTGGCTGAACACCGGCAGGTCGGGATTGACATTCTGGAACAGAACAGGGACGACGGTCAGCGAGTAGGGATTGGACATCACGTACCTGACCGCATCGCGGTAGTACTGGATGTACGCCCTGTTGGCAGTGGCGTTGTCCTCTGCCTGTCCGGCTTCGCGCAGGAACTCGGCGAACTTGCGTTCGACCTCCTGGAGCCGCTCGCTCTCGACGGATCCGACTACGCTGCCGAAGCCGAGCGTATCGGTCACGACCTTGACTTCGTCACCCTCCTGCAGCAGCAGGGATGAGATCTTGGTGTCGCCATAATACAGATACACGAACTCGGGCTGACCCTTCTGCACCGGAACCTTGTACGAATACCGTCCGGCTGCGTCGGTCTTGACCGAGTCGAGCACCTTGTAATTGTTGATGTCCAGTAGTTTGACGATGACCTGCTTGTCAGGGGCATCTGTCAGGGTACCGTCTATGCGGGCCGAAGGCTTGGCGCACGCGGCGGCGAGAAGGGCGCACAGGCCCATGAGAGCTATCCTAGAGCTTTTCATATTCACTTAAGATTGATGCGGCGATCCTTTTCATCTCATCCTCCGGAACGACGGGCTTCTGCTTGCGGAAATCGAGGTCGCCCTCGGTCTGCAGCGGCACGAGGTGGATGTGCGTATGGGGCACTTCCATGCCGAGCACGGCCACGCCTACGCGCTTGCAGGGCACGGCGGCCTTGACGGCCAGCGCGACCTTGCGCGCGAAGGCCCACAGGCCCTCATAAGTCTCCTCGTCCAGATGGAAGATATAGTCGTCCTCCACATTTTTGGGAATGACGAGGGTATGGCCCGGAGCGAGCGGGCTAATGTCGAGGAACGCATAGAAATCGTCGCTCTCGGCGCACTTGTACGAGGGAATCTCGCCCTTCGCGATGCGGGTGAAAATGGTTGCCATAATCTTACAGACTGATGTCGAGAATCTTGAACTTGAGGACTCCTGAAGGGACCTTGGCCTCCACGACCTCGCCCACGGAATGCCCGATAAGGGCCTTGGCGATGGGCGTGGTGACGGCGAGCCGGCCCTTTGAGAAGTCGGCCTCGGTCTCGCCTACGATGGTGAACTCCATGACGCGCTTCATGGTGAGGTTCTCGACCTTCACCTTGTTCATCATGGACACCTTGTCGGTGCCGATCTGCGACTCGTCGATAACCTTGGCGTTGGCCACCTGGTTCTTGAGGTTCGCGATCTTGACCTCGAGCAGGCCCTGCGCTTCGCGGGCCGCGTCGTATTCTGCATTTTCGGAGAGGTCGCCCTTCTCCCTTGCCTCGGCGATGGCCGCCGAGATGACCGGGCGCTGCGCCAGTGCGTCAGCCAGCTCTTTCTTGAGCTTCTCCAAACCGTCCGCGGTCATGTAATGGATGTCTGCCATAATCAGCTTAAAAATAGTTATCAAAAAAGTCCCTCCAGGGACCGGGTCAGTCAACTAAAAGAGAGTCCCGCCGCGAGGCGGAACCCTGTGTCAACATTGCAAATATACAAAAATTTCAAATAAAAACCGTCTTGCAGCTTTTATTTTGTAAGCATCCCGCGGCACATCCCTTCATCGGCCGCAAGCTGATCCCGGAGCGCCTCGAGAGAGTCGAAACGTCTCTCGTCGCGAATTTTGGCAATGAAGCGCACGCGGATGTCCAGGCCGTAAATCAGTTCGTCGAAATCGAATATGTGCGTCTCGATCGTCCTCACCCCGGCACCGGACACCGTCGGCCTGACGCCGACGTTGGTCATGCCGTAATAATGCCCACCAAGCGTCTCTACCTCAACGAGATACACACCATTTGCCGGCACAAGCTTCAAGGGCTCGTAGAGCTGCATGTTCGCCGTCGGGTAGCCGATGGTCCGGCCGAGCCGGTTACCTGCCACCACGACACCATGGAGCCCGTAGCGGTATCCCAGCATCGCCTCCGCCTCCACGACCTCTCCCCTATCCAGCGCCGCCCTGATCTTCGTCGACGAAATGGTTCCTACTGCGTCGCATTCGACGACATCGAGGTCGAGGGACTGGGCGAGGGGCACGATGGCGTCGTGCGCGAGGCCGTCGGAGCCCATGCGGTTGTCGTAGCCCAACACGACGGCCGTGCCGCCAAGCCGTCCGACAACCCACTCCCGCAGGTATTCCTCAGCCGTCAGGCGGCTGAACTCCCGCGAGAAAGGCACGACCTCCACCCTGTCAACGCCCAGCGCGGACAGCATGGCGCGCTTCTCAGCCAGCGAGCTGAGAAGCCGCAGCTCACGCGCATCCTTCTGAAGCACCGTGCGCGGATGAGGCCAGAACGTGACAATCACACTCTGCTCCCCGCGTTCGCGCGCGGCCCGGAGCAGAGTGTCTATCACGAGTCGGTGTCCGAGATGGACACCATCGAAGAATCCTGTAGCGATTACAGCCATTTCACGAGCGGGAAGTCCTGCCTGTGCGGCAGAAGCGCATTCTTAGGATAGATGCGCGTCGCCACCTGGTACATACCGGTACGCTCGGGCAGGATCGAAGCCTGGAACTTCGCAACTCCGTCGTTGTACTCGACGAGCGAGAACTCGCACTTCTACTGGATGTGCAGCCTTCCCTTCCTGTCGGAGGTCACGAAGAGCATCTCGACGCCGATCTCCTCGGGAAGGATGTCGCCGAGGTTCAGCACGACCTCGCTCTTCATGAAATTGCCGTCCTCAAGGGTGTAGGAAGCCTCCGGCAGCGT
>JAFYZE010000134.1 GCA_017548805.1 Bacteroidales bacterium | reverse complement strand
GATGCCCAAGGGCGGCGTGCTCGTCAATACGGCCCGCAAGGAAGTTATCGACGAGGAAGGCCTGATGAAGGCTCTCGAGGAGCGTGAGGATCTCCGCTACGTCACCGACGTTATGCCTGACAACTATGCCGAGCTCCGCGAGAAGTTCGGTCTCCGCGTCTTCGCCACGCCTAAGAAGATGGGTGCCCAGACCTCCGAGGCCAACGTCAACGCCGGCCTCGCCGCCGCGCGCCAGATCGTGGACTATTTCGCGACGGGCTGCACCCGTTTCCAGGTCAACAAATAGAGTTGCAGAACATGGTAAAGGTCAAACCCTTTGCGGCGGTACGCCCGCCGAAAGACATCGTCACGGAGGTGGCGGCGCCGCCTTATGACGTGCTGAATTCCCAGGAGGCCAAGGACATGGCGGGAGATAAGTCCCTGCTGCACATCACCAAGCCGGAGATTGATTTCGATCCCATACTGCCTGACCACGACCAGCGCGTCTACGACCGCGCGGTCGTCAACTTCAAGGCGTGGCAGGAGCGCGGCTGGCTGGTCCAGGACCCCAAGCCCTGCTACTATGTTTACGCCCAGACCATGGACGCCCGCACCCAGTACGGTCTCGTGCTCTGCGCCCACACAGACGATTACGCCGAGGGCCGCATCAAGAAGCACGAACTCACCCGCAAGGACAAGGAGGACGACCGCATGATCCACGTCCGCATCCAGAACGCCAACATCGAGCCGGTCTTCTTCGCGTACCGTGACAATGATGAGCTCAACGCCATCGTATCGCGCTATGCCGCCGGCGAGCCCGAATACCATTTCGTGGACGAAAACGGCTTCGGACACAGTTTCTGGGTGGTCGGCGACGATGCCGACATCGCGGCCGTCACCCGTATCTTCACCACGCAGGTGGAGGCATTCTACGTGGCCGACGGCCACCACAGGACGGCGGCAGCCGCCCGCGTTGGCGCCGAGAAGCGCGCGCAGAATCCCCACCACACCGGCGAAGAGGAGTACAACTACTTCATGGCCGTCTGCTTCCCCGAGAGCCAGCTCAAGATCATCGACTACAACCGCGTGGTCAAGGACCTGAACGGACTTACTCCCGAGGGCCTCATCGAGGTTCTCGGCGAGGACTTCGAGGTGGAGTGCAAGGGTGCCGGGATTTACCGTCCCGACGCTCTGCACAACTTCTCGATGTACCTCGGAGGCAAATGGTATTCCCTCACCGCCCGTCCGGGACGCTATGATGACAGCGACCCTATCGGCGTGCTCGACGTCACTATCCTCTCCCGCCTCGTGCTGGACAAGATATTGGGCATCAAGGACCTGCGTACCGACAACCGCATCGACTTCGTCGGCGGCATACGCGGGCTCGGAGAGCTTTCACGCAGGGTGGACAGCGGAGAGATGAAGGTGGCTTTCGCCCTCTATCCGGTCTCGATGGACCAGCTGATGCGCATCGCCGACAGCGGCAGCATCATGCCTCCGAAGACGACCTGGTTCGAGCCCAAGCTGCGTTCGGGGCTCGCCATTCACAAGTTGGACTAAACTCTCTTTCATGTCAATAGATTCAGAAGCCATACATGCCAAGCTGAAGGAATTCTTCGGGTATGACACCTTCAAGTCCGACCAGGAGCGCATAGTCAAGCACCTGGTCGAGGGACACGACGGTTTCGTGCTCATGCCCACCGGCGGAGGCAAGTCCCTCTGCTACCAGCTTCCGGCCTTGCTTATGCCCGGTACCGCTATCGTGATCTCACCCCTCATCGCTTTGATGAAGAACCAGGTGGATGCGATCCGCGGCTTCGTGTCGGGCAATGACTGCATAGCCCACTTCCTCAATTCCTCCCTCAGCAAGGCACAGATACAGGAAGTCCGTGAGGACCTGCTCGCAGGCCGCACCAAGCTCCTGTACGTGGCTCCCGAATCATTGACCAAAGAGGACAACGTCGCCATTCTCAAGGAGATAAACATCTCGTTCTACGCCGTGGACGAGGCGCACTGCATCTCCGAATGGGGACACGACTTCAGGCCGGAGTACCGCCGGATCCGTTCACTCGTGGACGAGATCGGGCGGGCTCCGATCATCGCCCTCACAGCTACCGCCACTCCCAAGGTCCAGCACGACATCCTCAAGAACCTCGGCATCGCCGGGGCCGAGGTGTTCAAGTCGTCGTTCAACCGTCCCAACCTCTTCTACGAGGTCCGCGACAAGATCGATCCCGAGAAGGACATCATCCGCTACATCAAGCAGAATCCCGGCAAGTCAGGCATCATCTACTGCCTCAGCCGCAAGAAGGTCGAGGAGCTTGCCGAACTGCTCTGCATCAACGACATCAAGGCCCGCCCGTATCACGCAGGCCTTGACGCCAAGACCCGTGCGGAGAACCAGGACGCCTTCCTGATGGAGGACATAGACGTCATAGTCGCTACCATCGCCTTCGGCATGGGTATCGACAAGCCGGACGTGCGCTTCGTCATCCATTACGATATCCCCAAGAGCATCGAGAGCTATTACCAGGAGACCGGGCGCGCCGGCCGTGACGGCCAGGAGGGGCGCTGCATCACCTACTACAGCTACAAGGATATCCGCAAGCTGGAGAAGTTCATGCAGGGCAAACCCGTGGCCGAACAGGAGATCGGCGGCCAGCTCCTCTCCGAGGTGGTCACATACGCCGAGTCCAGCCGATGCCGCAGGCGCCTGCTGCTGAACTACTTCGGCGAGGACTACCGGGAGGACAGCTGCGGCTGCTGCGACAACTGCATCAACCCCAAGCCCACTTTCGACGGACGCAAGGAGATGTGCCAGGTGATCGAACTGG
>JAFYZE010000133.1 GCA_017548805.1 Bacteroidales bacterium | reverse complement strand
TTGCCGGGAATATGGAACCGCGTCTCATCGTTCCTAACCGTTTCGGGGAACATAAGGAAGAAATCGTCCAGCGAAATGCGCTTCTGCGCTTTCACTTGTACGCGCGACACGCGCGTCATCATCTTTAAACCCGCCTGCGCGCGAAGGAGGGCCGTTTCGACGGCGCGCGACATCGAAGAGTCGGCTTCGGCAGCCGCGCTGCCGAGGATATCCACCGCTGCGGGGAAATCATATAGCAGGCAAAGGGAATCCGCGGCCTTGATCCTGCTGGAAACCTCCCGGCGGCGCCTGTCCGGCGCATCGGTCATGGCCCTGCGGAGCGAATCGACCTTGGCCATCAGGCGCTCTTCGGCGCTCCGGCCGACAAGCGTGTCCGCTGCGGGCGCCGTCTCCGCCTCGACATTCCCGATCCTCTGGAGCTGGGCGCGGGCGACGCCGGACCCGGCCAGCAGGACAATGCAGGTCAGCGCGAATATTCGGACAGCACGTATATCAATAATCCGCATCAATGGTCAAAACGTCCTACAAAAATAAGAAATCCTTGGAAGAAAGTTTCTTTCTAGAAAAAAAAGTGTAAATTTGTGGCCTATTTTGGGTAAGTGGCGGAAAACGCCACATTTTTAACGTGCAAACGATTAAATATTAATATCAACAATTATGCAAAGTAAAGGAGCTATCAGGCTTGTAGCTATTCTTCTCGCCTTGGCTTGCTTCTGGCAGCTTTCATTCACCCTGGTGACCAGTCTCCAGGAGAAGAAGGCGGAGAAGTATGCCGAGAAAGCTGCCATCGCAGCCATGAATACAGCTGCATACGACAGGATTCCCGAGGCGGAGAGAGCCTATTATCTCGATTCCATCAGGAAGAACCAGAGCAGATGGTACACGGATTCCATCTCCTCCGAGAAAGTTTATTTCGGTTATAAGTTCAAGGACGTGAAGTCCAAGGAAATCAACCTTGGCCTTGACCTCAAGGGCGGTATGAACGTCATGCTGCAGGTGCAGCTCGAGGACCTCGTGAAGGCCCTCGCCGGCGACAACCAGACCCCCGAGTTCAACAGGGCCCTCGCTCTCGCGAAGGAGCGCAGCGTCAACTCCACCTCCGACTTCATCACTCTCTTCGGAGAGGCTTGGAATGAAGTCTCCGGCGGACAGCGGCTCGCTCAGATCTTCGGTACCTACGAGATGCGTGACCAGATCAAGCCCGAGTCGACCGACGCCGAGGTCCTGAACGTCATCAAGACCGAAGCCGAGAGCGCCGTTGCCAATTCCTTCAACGTGCTCCGCAACCGTATCGACCGTTTCGGAGTCACCCAGCCCTCGATCCAGAAGATCGGCAACACCGGCCGCATCCTCGTCGAGCTCCCCGGTGTCAAGGAGCCTGAGCGTGTCCGCAAACTCCTCCAGGGTACCGCATCCCTCGAGTTCTGGACCACTTACGAGTATTCCGAGATCTATCCTTACCTGGTAGAGGCCAACAACCTCCTCGCCCAGATCCTTTCCGACGAGACTCCGGCTGCCGAAGAGGCCGCCGAGGGTGAGACCGAGGCCGTCAGCGAGGCCGAGGACCTCGTAGCCCAGGAGCTTGCCCAGCAGGAAAGCAGCGACGCCGAGCTGGATGCCTACAAGAAGGCCAATCCTCTCTTCGCCGTCCTCAGCCCTTCCCAGATGCGCGGCAACGCCTGCATCGGCTTCGCCAACGCCATCGACACCGCTACTGTCAACCGCTACCTTGCCATGCCGCAGGTCGCCGAGATCTTCCCTCCGGAGTTCAAGGGCATGTGGTCTGTCAAGCCTACCGATTACGTAGCCGCTGACAATGTGTACGAGCTCGTTGCCATCAAGGCTTCTTCCCGTGACGGCAAGGCCCCTCTCGACGGTTCCGTCGTCACCGACGCCCGCGTCGATTATGACAGCCGCCGTGGCGCAGGTACTCCCGGTGTATCCATGACCATGAACGCCGAGGGCGCCAACACCTGGGCCCGCATCACCAAGGATAACATCGGCCGCCAGGTCGCCATCGTCCTCGACGGTACCGTGTATTCCTATCCTACCGTCCAGACCGAGATCACCGGAGGTTCCTCCTCCATCACCGGCAACTTCTCCGTCGAGGAGGCCACCGACCTTACCAACGTCCTCAAGTCCGGTAAGCTTCCCGCTCCGGCTACGATTGTCCAGGAGCAGGTCGTGGGTCCTTCCCTCGGTGCCGAGTCGATCCGCAAGGGTCTCATCTCCTTCCTCGTGGCATTCCTCCTGGTGCTCGTGTACATGGTTCTCTTCTACAAGGGAGCCGGTCTCGTGGCTGACTTCGCCCTGCTCACCAACGTCCTCCTCCTCTTCGGTACCCTCGCATCGTTCGGAGCGGTCCTCACCCTCCCGGGTATCGCAGGTTTGGTGTTGACATTGGGTATGGCAGTGGACGCCAACGTTATCATCTATGAGCGTATCAAGGAAGAGCTCCGCGCCGGCAAGGGTATCGGCAAGGCCGTCCATGACGGTTACAACAACGCCTACTCCGCCATCATCGACGGTCAGGTGACCACCCTCCTCACCGGTCTCGTGCTGTTCTTCTTCGGTTCCGGTCCTATCAAGGGCTTCGCAACCACGCTCATCATCGGTATCGTCACCTCCGTGCTTACCTCCATCTTCGTGACCCGTCTCATCATCGACGACAGGCTGAAGAAGGGCAAGAACATCACTTTCGAGAACAAGATCTCCAGGAATTTCCTGAAGAATACCCATATCGACTTCCTCGGCAAGCGCAAGTATTCCTATATCATCTCCGGCACCCTTATCCTGATCGCTCTCCTGAGCATCTTCATCAAGGGCTTTACCTATGGTGTCGATTTCACCGGCGGCCGTACCTATGTCGTCCGCTTCGACCAGCCCGTCACCGCTGAGGATGTCCGCTCCGCTACCGAGAGCGTGTTCAACGCGGCCGACCCCGAGTCCTCTGTCGAGGTCAAGCAGTTCGGTGGTGAGTCCCAGATGAAGATCACGACCTCCTACAAGGTCGATGACGAGAGCTCCACCGTTGACGCCGAGATCGAGCGTATGATCTTCGACGGCCTCAAGGGCATGTTCTCCGAGAACATCACCTTCGAGGACTTCGTGGACACCGCCAACAACCCGAACGGTATCATATCGTCCGACAAGGTCGGTGCTTCGATCGCCAGCGACATCAAGCGTTCCGCAGTCATCTCCGTGATCCTCGCCCTCCTCATCATCTTCGCCTACATCGCATGGCGTTTCAAGGGATGGACCTGGGGCCTCGGTGGTGTGGTCTCGCTTGCGCATACCGCCATCATCATCATCGGTTTCTTCTCCCTGTTCACGGGCATCCTGCCGTTCAACCTCGACGTTGACCAGACGTTCATCGCGGCTATCCTTACCATCATCGGATACGCCATCAACGACAACGTGGTTATCTTCGACCGTATCCGTGAGAACCTCGGCCTGCATCCGAACTCCAACTTCAAGGATACCGTCAACAGCTCGCTGAACGCAACCCTCACCCGTACGGTGAACACCTCCGTGTCAACCCTCCTCCCTATGCTCGCCATCGCGTTCTTCGGAGGTGAGTCCATCAGGGGTCTCTCCGTCGCCCTCTGCCTCGGTGTCCTTATCGGTACCTACGCTTCCCTCATGATCGGTACCCCGGTCATGTACGATGCGACCCTCCGCAAGGCCAAGAAGGTGGAAGCCACCAAGAAATCTTCCAAGAAATAATCTTGGTAAAAGATATCAACAAAATGCAGCCGGCCCTTTCAAAAGGCCGGCTGTTTTTTTATCTTTGTTACTCAAACCTCCACCTATGCCTTTCGTCCATCTTCACGTCCATACGCAGTACTCCATCCTTGACGGATTCTCCGACATGGGCAAGCTTTTCAAGCGCGCCGCCGAGCTCGGCATGCCCGCCCTCGCCATCACAGACCACGGCAACATGTACGGGGTCAAGGAGTTCTTCAAGATGGCCGGAAAGCACCTGAACGAGGACAAGAGCTACAAGGTCAAGCCCATCGTGGGCTGTGAGGTTTATGTCACGAGGCATTACGACCATAAGCTCAAGGATTCCGCCCACAGGTCGTATTACCACCTCATCCTTCTGGCCAAGAATCCCACTGGTTACCGCAACCTTTCCAAGATAGTCTCGATAGGGCACATCGAGGGCAAGTATTACGACAAGCCCCGCGTCACTCACGAGATCATAGAGAAGTACCACGACGGCCTCATCTGCTGCTCGGCCTGCCTGGCGGGCGAGATTCCGCGCGCGCTGGTCGCGGGCGACTGGGACGGGGCCTGCAAGGCCGTGGAGTGGCACAAGGCCGTCTTCGGGGATGATTATTACCTTGAGGTGCAGTTGCACAAGACCGAGGTCCCGGGCCTCGCCCTCGACGTCTATGAGCACCAGCTGGTAGCCAACGAAGGCATCTACAAGCTCGCCGAAAAGTATGGCGTCAAGGTCGTGGCGACCAACGACGTACACTTCGTGCGCAAGGAGGACGGCCCGGCCCACGACAGGCTCATCTGCCTTACCACCAATGCCCTGGTGGACGATCCCAACCGCATGCGCTACACGCAGCAGGAGTATCTCAAGAGCGAGGAGGAGATGGCGGCCCTTTTCCCGGACCACCACGAAGTGCTGGCCAACACCCTTGAGATTGCGGACAAGGTCGAGGTCTATTCCATCGACCGCGACCACGTGCTGCCCAAGTTCAAGATCGACCCCGCCTTCCTGGCGGACCTGGATACCTATCTGGAGAAATACAAGGACGTCATCGACGCCGGCCGTTGCGACAAGAAGGGCAAGGACCGCGGCGCGGATTTCTGTGCATCGGTGGCTTACCTTTGCCACCTCTGCTACAAGGGCGCGCACGAGCGCTACGGCGAGACGCTCACCGACGAGCAGTCCGAGCGTCTCGACTTCGAGCTCAAGACCATCTGCCGCATGGGCTTCCCGGACTACTTCCTGATTGTGCAGGACTATATCGCCGCATCGCGCGCGATGGGGTCCCTCGTGGGCCCCGGGCGCGGCTCCGCGGCGGGTTCCGTCGTCGCCTACTGCCTGAGGATCACCAACCTCGACCCGATCAAGTACAACCTCCTGTTCGAGCGTTTCCTCAACCCCGACCGTATCTCCATGCCTGATATTGACGTGGACTTCGAGGACCTTACCAAGGCCCACGAGTACGTCGAGAAGACCTATGGCGCCGATCACGTCTCGCGCGTGGTCACCTTCGGCACTATGGCCGCCAAGAGCGCCATCAAGGACGTCGCCCGTATCAGCAATGTCTCCATAGACGAGTCCAACCGCCTCGCCAAGATGGTCCCCGACCGCCTGAGCGAGAGGGTGGAGAAGGAGTATCCCTTCAATCCCAAGTTCGATACGCTCAAGTCCGGCTTCAAGAGGTTCGAGAAGGAGGTTGAGGTGGATGACCCGGACAATCCCGGGCAGAAGAAGAAGGATATGCGCACCTTCCAGAAGGGTATGGAGGAGGTCGATGTCAAGATCAACCTCGAGAACTGCTTCCGGCTGGTGCCGGAGTTCAAGGCCGAGCTCCAGAACGGCCCTGAGATCAACCGCGAGGTATTGGAGTTTGCCCGCCAGATGGAAGGATGCATACGCCAGACCGGCCAGCACGCCTGCGCCACCATCATCGGCCCGGCCAACCTCACCGACTACATCCCCATCTGCCTTTCCAAGGACAAGGAGACCGGCCTGGATGTCTGGACATCCCAGTACGACGGGCATTACATCGAGGATGTAGGCATGCTCAAGATGGACTTCCTGGGGCTCAACACACTCTCCATCATCCACACCTGCCTGGACAACATCAAGATGCGTCACGGCATCGACATCGACA
>JAFYZE010000005.1 GCA_017548805.1 Bacteroidales bacterium | reverse complement strand
CAAGTTCGGCGCACCGCCCCACGGCGGTCTCGCCTTCGGCTTCGACCGCGTCTGCGCCCTCTTCGGCGGCCAGGAGACCATCCGCGACTACATCGCCTTCCCGAAGAACAACCAGGGCCGCGACGTGATGATCGACTCGCCGTCCCTCATCGACGACACCCAGCTCGAGGAGCTCCAGATCAAGACCTGCGTCAAGGAATAGGCAGTGATAAGGACGGAGAACCATAAGGACCTGAGCCGCAGGAACACTTTCGGAATGAAGGTGTCCTGCGAGCGTTTCGTGGAATACGACTCGCTGGAGGACCTCTTCAGCCTGGACTTCGGCGAGTTGCCGAAGCCGCTTTTCCACATGGGCGCCGGGTCCAATCTCCTTTTCACCGGTGACTGGCCGGGGACCGTCCTGCATTCCGGCATCAAGTTCCTGCGCCCGATGGGCGTCGAGGAGGATGAGGTGCTGGTGGAGGTAGGCGCCGGGGCCGTGTTCGACTCCTTCGTGGAGTGGGCGTGCTCCAGGGGCCTCTGGGGCGTGGAGAATCTCTCCCTCATCCCGGGCGAAGTTGGTGCGTCGGCCGTCCAGAACATTGGCGCTTACGGCGTGGAGGCCAAGGATGTCATAGTCCGTGTCAACTGCTTCGACCTCGAGCAGCGTGACATGGTCACCTTCGAGAATGCCGACTGCCGTTACGGCTACCGCACTTCTTTCTTCAAGGAAGAGGGGAAGGGCCGCTACATCGTCACGAGCGTCCTTTTCCGCCTGTCACGTAAATACAGCCCGAAGCTCGACTACGGCAATATCCGCGCGGCGCTGGGCGACCGGCAGCCCGGTACGCCCGACGACGTGCGCCGCGCCGTGATCGCGATCCGCAACGCGAAGCTCCCGGATCCCGCCGTTACCGGCAGCGCCGGAAGCTTCTTCAAGAATCCCGTAATCTCCCGGGAGCATTTCGCCAGGATCGAGGCCGAGGCCGGCCCCGATGCCAAGGTACCGCACTACGACACCCCCGAAGGGGTGAAGGTCCCGGCGGCCTGGATGATCGAGCGCTGCGGCCTGAAAGGCCGGACGCTCGGCGGTGCCGCCGTCTACGACAAGCAGCCGCTCGTCATTGTCAACCTCAGCGGAAACGCCTCCCCTTCGGAGATCGTCTCCCTTGAGAATCAGGTGATTGCGGCCGTGAAGGAAAAGTTCGGGGTGGAACTCCATCCGGAAGTGGAACATCTTTAATACTGTCGCCCATGTCAACGTTCACAATCGAAGGTGGCCGCAAACTGAGCGGGGAGATTGTCCCGCAGGGGGCCAAGAACGAAGCCCTTCAGGTCATTAGCGCCGTCCTCCTGACTTCGGGGGAGGTGAAGATATCCAACATCCCCGAGATCCTGGACATCAAGAACCTGATCGCCATGCTCGAAGGCATGGGCGTCAAGGTCCGCCGTCTCGCCAAGGGCGAGTACGTCTTCCAGGCAGATGAGGTGGATACACAGTATGTCGGCAGCCTGGAGTTCGTGCGCAAGAGCGCGGCCCTGCGCGGCTCCGTCATGCTCGCCGGCCCGCTCCTCAGCCGTTTCGGCCGCGCATTCTTCCCGAAGCCGGGCGGCGACAAGATCGGCCGCCGCAGGGTGGACACGCACTTGGACGGCATGGTCCGCCTCGGCGCTTCGCTTGAGTACAATTCCATAGTCCGCGCATACGATCTCAGCGCACCGCAGGGCCTCAAGGGCTGCTACATGCTGCTGGACGAGGCCTCGGTCACCGGTACCGCCAACATCGTGATGGCGGCAGTGCTGGCCGAGGGCGTCACCACCATCTACAACGCCGCCTGCGAGCCTTACGTGCAGCAGCTCTGCCGCCTGCTTACGGCCATGGGTGCCAAGATCGACGGCATCGGCTCCAACCTCCTGACCATCACCGGAGTGAAGGAGCTGCACGGGGCGGAGCACCGCATACTCCCGGACATGATCGAAGTCGGCAGCTTCATCGGCATGGCGGCCATCTGCCAGTCGCCCCTGACCATCAAGGACGTGTCTTACAAGGACCTCGGCATCATCCCCGAGTGTTTCCGCAGGCTCGGAGTCAAGCTCGAGCAGAGGGGTGATGACATCTTCGTCCCCGAACAGGAGTCCTACGAGATCGAGTCGTTCATCGACGGGTCCATCATGACCCTTGCCGACGCTCCCTGGCCCGGCCTCACGCCGGACCTCCTGAGCGTCATGCTCGTCGTAGCCACCCAGTGCAAGGGCAGCGTCCTGATCCACCAGAAGATGTTCGAGAGCCGACTGTTCTTCGTCGACAAACTGATAGACATGGGCGCGCAGATCATCCTGTGTGACCCGCACAGGGCTGTCGTGATAGGTCACGACCACCGCTTCAAGCTTCGCGCGAACAACATGACCTCGCCGGATATCCGCGCCGGTATCGCTATGCTGCTGGCGGCCATGTCCGCCAAGGGCACGTCCGTCATTGACAATATCGAACAGATAGACCGCGGATACGAGGACATCGACATCCGTCTCAACGCGCTCGGCGCGAGCATCACCCGCGGCTAGTCTTCCAGAAGGGAAATATCGGACACTCCGGTAGCACGCAAGGCCATCATCAATGATTCGGCCTTGGCGTGGCTGTTGACCGGAGCGGAGGTATAGACGGTTGAATCTTCGCTTTCCACGATTTCGGGAGCCGAACCGGTGTGGAGGTGTATGACGGTCATGGCCAGGGGCGGGAGCGCATCCTCCCCGTCGATGACGGCGCGTACGCGCAGGGAAGGGGTCACGGGGAATTCGACATAGTCACCGAAAACGCCCCTGGGAAGGATGGTCGCAGGCCTGCCTGCGCCGTTTTCAGAGAGCATCAACACTATGTCTCCGTCAATATTCGCCACGAAAACCTCGGAGGTCAGGCTGTCGGAAACGGCCGCCTGTGGCCGTTGCATCAGGGATGATGCGGATGTCACTCCTCCCGCAAGGAATGCCTGTTCTATCTCCTGCAGTTCCAGGGAGGCCGCTTCAAACCTTGCGCTCAGTCCGGCCAGTTCCAGCTCCTTGGCAGCTATCCTGGTTTCATAGTTTTCACGCTCATTTTCTGCCACTTCCTCAAGTCCGGCCCGGAGGGCGTTCAGCTCTCGGCTGCAAGCCGTGACGGAGTCCCTGACGGCGCGCACTGCGGCGGCGCCGGCCGTGTAGGTGCTCATGTCCACGACGGTGCGCTCGCGGCGTGCAGGGGGCGGGGTGCGCCTGCCCCTGGCAGGCTCCAGCCCCGCTATGGCGCGCAGCTGGCGCGCGTCCCCGACCGCCCTCCTGGGCGGTACCGGGTCATAGACTAATACGTAGACGTTCACGCTGTCTTCCGGACAGCCCCTGTCGGATACCAGGATGGAATGCTTCCCGTCGCCTGCATCCGCATAAAGGAGGTCGTTGTATGGTGAAGAGTAGGGGAATCCCATATTGACGGATTCGCTCCACTGTCCCGTCACGGGATTGCGCCGCGAGACGTAAAGGTCGTATCCGCCGGCTCCCGAACGGTCTTTGGCCGTGAAATACAAGGAACGCCCGTCCGGTCCTGCAAAGTGGAACCGGGTGTCGTCATTCCACGCCGTTTCTGGGAACATGCTATAGAAATCTTCCAGCGAAATGCGCTTGCTGGCCTCGACCTGTACCTGCGACACGCGCGACATCATGCTCATTCCCGCCTGCGCGCGAAGAAGGGACTTCTCGATGGCGCGCGACATGGCGGAATCGGCTTCGGCCGCGGCCGACCCGAGGAGATCCGCCGCAGCGGGGAAATCATAGGCGAGACAAAGGGAGTCCGCGGCCGCAATCCTCCGGGAGATGTCCCTGCGGCGGCGGTCCGGAGCTTCAGTCATGGCCCTGCGGAGCGAATCCACCTTGGCCATGAGACGGTCGTCGACCCCTTCCGTCGTCACCGTGTTCTCGGTGACCTGCGCATCAAGGATGAAAGGGGCTGCCGTCAGAAGCATGAAGGCAAGCGCCAAAATCCGTAAAAGTCTAATGTGCATCGTTATCGGTAGGGGTCAAAACGTCCTACAAAAATAAGAATTCCTTGGAAGAAAGTTTCTTTCTAAGAAAAAAATAGTAAATTTGTGGCCTATTTTGAGTAAGTGGCGCAAAACGCCACCTTTTTAAACGTGCAAAATATTAAATATTAATAGTAAAGATTATGCAAAGTAAAGGCGCTATCAGGCTTGTAGCTATTCTTCTCGCCCTAGCATGCATTTGGCAGCTTTCCTTTACCCTGGTGACCCGTATCCAGGAAAAGAAGGCCGACAAGTATGCCGAGAAAGCTGCCGTCGCAGTCATGAATTCAGCTGCATTCGACAAGGTTCCCGAGGCGGAGAGAGCTTTCTATCTCGACTCCATCAGGAAGAACCAGAACAGATGGTACACTGATTCCATCGCTTCCGAGAAAGTTTATTTCGGTTATAAGTTCAAGGACGTGAAGTCCAAGGAGATCAACCTTGGCCTTGACCTCAAGGGCGGTATGAACGTCATGCTGCAGGTGCAGCTCGAGGACCTTGTGAAGGCTCTCGCCGGCGACAACCAGACTCCCGAGTTCAACAGGGCCCTCGCCCTCGCCAAGGAGCGCAGCGTCAACTCCACCTCCGACTTCATCACCCTCTTCGGAGAGGCTTGGAACGAAGTCTCCGGCGGCCAGAGGCTCGCCCAGATCTTCGGTACCTATGAGATGCGTGACCAGATCAAGCCCGAGTCCACCGACGCCGAGGTTCTCGATGTCATCAAGTCCGAGGCCGAGAGCGCAGT
>JAFYZE010000132.1 GCA_017548805.1 Bacteroidales bacterium | reverse complement strand
GAGCAGCACGCTCAGCAGTATGAGTGTGAGCGGCAGCTTGATGAGCAGGAATCTAAAGAATCTTTTCATAAAATGAGGCCGCAAAATTACATAATTCCGAAATAATTGAAAATTATTTGTTAACTTGCAAAGAAAATAACCTTACAATGACCTACCGTTATCTTACGTCCGAAGAGATAGCCCAGCTAGAACGGCAGCTGTGCCAGGCCTCCGAATGGGGGCGTGTCATGGTGTCCGAGGGCTTTTCCCCGGACCATATCATCTCCTCGCGTTTTTCGGGAGACATCCGGCTCGGTGCCTTTGACAAGGAGTTCCAGCTTGCGGGAGGCATGAAAAAGCATGCCGGACTGTACCACGTCACCCTGCACAACGTCGAGGTCGGTGACAACTGCTGCATCGAGAGTGTTAACAATTATATTGCCAATTACCGCATCGGACACGATACTTTCATCGAAAACGTCGACATCATCATCTGCGACGGCGAGTCGTCGTTCGGCAACGGCGTCGAAGTCTCGGTCCTGAACGAGACCGGAGGCCGCGAGGTCACCATCTACGACCGCCTCTCAGCCCAGCAGGCTTATGTCATGGCGCTTTACCGCCACAGGCCCGAGCTGATCGGCAGGTTGCGCAGCCTCGTAGGCGATTATGTATCTTCGGTGACATCCTCCATGGGCACCATCGGCCCTTGCTCCGTCATCGTAGACACGGGATATATCAAGAACGTCAAGGTAGGGGAGTGCTGCAAGATCGAAGGTGCATGCCGGCTCAAGAACGGCAGCATCAACAGCAATCCCATCGCGCCTGTACATGTCGGAGTGGGCGTCATCGGGGATGATTTCATCATTTCCAGCGGCTCCTCAGTTGAGGATGGCGTGACTTTCTCGCGCTGCTTCATCGGCCAGGCCTGCAAGCTCGGGCACAATTATTCTGCGTCCGACTCCCTGTTCTTCAGCAACTGCCAGGGCGAGAACGGCGAGGCCTGCGCCATCTTCGCGGGTCCTTTCACCGTCACCCACCATAAGTCCAGCCTTCTGATCGCCGGCATGTTCTCGTTCATGAACGCCGGCTCGGGTTCCAACCAGAGCAACCACATGTACAAGCTGGGACCCATCCACCAGGGCATCATGGAGCGCGGTGCCAAGACCGCCTCAGACTCCTACCTCCTCTGGCCGGCCAAGGTCGGCGCCTTCTCGCTGGTCATGGGCCGCCATGTGGCCCATCAGGACACTTCCGACCTTCCGTTCTCGTACCTGATCGAGGATGGCGGCGTCACCTTCGTGATGCCGGGAGCGAACCTCAAGAGTGTCGGCACCATCCGTGACGCCAAGAAATGGCCCAAGCGCGACGGCCGCAAGGATCCGGAGAAGTTCGACTGCATCAATTTCAATCTCCTGAGCCCCTACACCGTCCAGAAGATGCTCAGGGCCGTGGATATCCTCAAGGACTTGCGCCGTGTTTCCGGTGCTTCCACCGAGGTGTACTCGTACCAGAACGGCAAGATCCGCCGTTCATCCCTTGAGAAGGGGCTTAAGTACTATGGGATGGCCATCGACAAGTTCCTTGGCAATTCCTTGATCTCCCGTATCCAGAAGGCCGGCGATATCGAAAGCGTCGACGCCCTCCGCAAGGCCCTCGCCAAGGACTCCGAGACGGGCGCCGGGGACTGGGTGGACCTGTCGGGACTCATCGCCCCGCGCAGCGAGGTGTTCTCCCTGCTGGACGACATCGAGTCCGGCGCCGTCACCAGTGTCGGAGACATCGACGCCCGTTTCCGGGAGATGCATGACCGGTACTATTCTTACGAGTGGAACTGGGCCCACGACGTCATCGAGTCGTGGTACGGCCTGGATCTTTCCTCCGTGTCCGTCGAGTCCCTGATCCAGCTCGTCCACAGATGGAGGGACGCTGTGGTCAGCCTCGACAACCTCATCTACGAGGACGCCCGCAAGGAGTTCTCGCTCAGCGCCATGACGAGCTTCGGCGCCGATGGGGACGAGAAGCAGCGCAACCTCGACTTCTTCCAGGTGCGCGGCGCCTCTTTCGAGAACGATCCTTTCGTCAAGTCAGTCGCCGACCATATCGTGGCCAAGAGCAGGCTTGCCCAGGACATGCTTTCAATGCTTGACGCTTTCTGATGATGAGGACTTTGACCGCCATACTCTCCGCACTCCTGTGCATGGTCTTTCCCGCGTCGCTTTTCTCGCAGGAGGATCCCTCGCCGATGGTTTTCGACGCGTACGAGTGCGATTTCGGAGAAGTGGAGGAGGCCGGCGGTACCTTGTTCCATACCTTCAGTTTCATCAACGGCTCGGGCTCTCCCATTCGCATACTCCGCGTCTCGGCGAGCTGCAGCTGCGTCTCGGTTTCCTATCCCCAGGACAGGATCGGAGGCGGACAAACGGGCGAGATAAGCGTCGCCTTCAATCCCGCAAGGACATTCGGGGAAGTGGTCCGAATGGTGGACATCTTCCTCTCCGACGGCCTGCCCGGCGTCTCGCTCACGCTCAAGGCCCAGGTCAAGCCTTCGGAGTATGACAT
>JAFYZE010000131.1 GCA_017548805.1 Bacteroidales bacterium | reverse complement strand
CGCGCTCCGGGAGCACCCCGACCGGAAGTCCCACGATGATGCTCCCAAGCGCGACGAGTGCGAACGGACGCTCGTGGAGCGCCATTACCGGCCGGTGCCGCGCATATCGGAAGGGCTCAAACTGGCGGCGACGACAGGCGTTAACGCCTGCATGGACATCTCTGACGGCATAGGATCCGACCTAAGGCACATCCTGGAGGAGTCCGGGGCAGCAGCGCGCGTCGATGTCCGGAGCCTGCCGCTTTCAGCGGAGCTCCGGGCCGTCTGCGCGCACCGCGGCTGGGACCCCGCCGAGCTTGCCCTGGACGGCGGCGAGGACTACGAACTCCTGTTCACCTGCCGTCCCGGCACACCCGTCAGCATACCGCACACCGTCATAGGAGAGATCATCCCGGCCCCTGAGGGAACGAAACAGGGACAATCCGTCATCATATGGGAAGGTTCCGACCGTGACTACACCGGTTTCCATCACTTTTAGGCATCCTCCACGAGGTGCATTTTCTTTCAGTTTTGGTTCACATTCGTACACTATCGGTAGTTGTCGTCCTTTCTCCTTAGGAGAAAAGGGAAAAAAAGTTATATTTGTAGATACATCACTGAACGATAACCAATGACAACGATATGAACACTTTCAGAAAACTTCTCACGCTGGCGCTTGCACTGACCGCCGGCATCAGCCTCTCGGCCCAGACCAGGATCCACGTCAAGGACGCCGAAGCCAACGGACAGATCATTCCCAAGGAGATCTACGGCCAGTTCTCGGAGCATCTCGGCAGCTGCATCTACGGCGGACTGTGGGTCGGCAAGGACTCCCCCATCCCCAACAAGGACGGATACCGCCTCGACGTGCTCAACGCGCTCAAGGACCTCCAGGTCCCCGTCATGCGCTGGCCGGGAGGATGCTTCGCCGACGACTATCACTGGATGGACGGCATCGGCCCCGTCTCCAAGCGCGCCAAGATCAGCAACAACAACTGGGGAGGAACCCTCGAGGACAATAGTTTCGGTACCCATGAGTTCCTGAACCTCTGCGAGCTTCTCGACTGCGAGCCCTACATCAGCGGCAACGTCGGAAGCGGCACTCCCGAGGAACTTGCCAAGTGGGTCGAATACATGACTTCCTCCAGCCACAGCACCGTGGCCGAAATGCGCCGTGACAACGGCCGTGACGAACCCTGGAAGGTCAAGTTCCTCGGCATCGGCAACGAAGCCTGGGGCTGCGGCGGCAACATGACGCCGGAGTACTATTCCAACCTCTTCCGCCGCTACACCACCTACACCCGCGACTACAACGGCAACCGCCTGTACAAGATCGCCAGCGGCGCCTCCGACACCGACTACAACTGGACAGAGGTCTGCATGCAGAACATCGGCACCCAGATGGACGCCATCGCCGTCCACTATTATACGTGCATGACCTGGACGGGAAGCAAGGGTTCAGCCACCAACTTCACCGACCAGGAGTACTACCGTGCCCTCGGAAGGGCGGTAGCCATCGAGCCATGCATCCAGAAGCACATCGCCATCATGGACAAGTACGACCCCGAGTGCAAGGTCGACCTGCTCGTGGACGAATGGGGCACCTGGTGGGATGTCGAGCCCGGCACCGATCCCGGCCACCTTTTCCAGCAGAACACCATGCGTGACGCCATCGTCGCCGCCGTATCCCTGGACATCTTCCACAAGTACACCCGCCGCATCAAGATGGCCAACATCGCCCAGGTCGTGAACGTCCTCCAGTCGATGATACTCACGAAGGACGACCAGATGGTCCTCACCCCCACCTACCATGTGTTCGAGATGTACAAGGTGCATCAGGATGCCGAGTTCATTCCCCTGGATTACAGCACAAAGGAGATTGCCAACAGCGACAAGGGCCCCGTCCCTTCGCTCAGCGCCACCGCCTCCCGCAAGGGTGACGTCATCAACGTCGACATCACCAACATCGACCTCAAGAACGGCCAGGACGTCCTGCTGACCTGGGACGATCTCGGAAAGGTCAGGAAGCGCGATGTCTCCGCCCGTATCCTCACTTCCAAGAAGATCACCGACTGCAACGAGTTCGGCAAGAAGGCCAAGGTCGCTCCCGAAGCTTTCAAGGACTTCAAGGTGACGGATGCCGGCATCGAGATCAAGGTCCCCGCCATGTCCATCATTGCCATCGAAATCAAATAACCATACAAACGAAATGAAACACATCAAAACCGTACTTGCAGTAGCGATGGCGATCCTCGCCGTCGGCTGCGCCAAGAAGAAGGACGCCGGCCTCACCAAGTCAGGCCTCGATCCCCAGAATTTCGTCAACGAATACAACGGACAGCCCACCGCCCTCTACACCCTCACAAATGCCAACGGAATGGAGGTGTGCATCACCAACTTCGGCGGCCGCATCGTCTCCATCATGGCTCCGGCCAAAGATGGCAGCTTCAAGGACGTGGTCCTCGGATTCGACAAGGTGTCCGACTATTTCCCCGAGAACAACGCAAGTGACTTCGGCGCCTCCATCGGCCGCTACGCCAACCGCATCGCGGGCGGCAGTTTTGAGATCGACGGCACCGTGTACAATCTCCCGAAGAATGACGGAGAGAACACCCTGCACGGCGGTCCTACCGGCTGGCAGTATCAGGTGTACGAGGTAGTCGAGGCTGACGCAAGCCACCTCAAGCTCCTCCGTAACTCCCCCGACGGTGACAACAACTTCCCCGGCAACGTCAAGGCCTATGTGACCTACACCCTCACCGACCAGAACGCCATCGACATCTGGTATGAGGCCACCTCCGACAAGCCGACGGTCATCAACATGACCAACCACTCCTACTTCAACATCGACGGCGATCCTACCAAGAACGTCCTCGATGACATCCTGTACATCAAGTCCAGCACCACCACCGCCGTCGGCGCCGGCCTCATCCCTACCGGTGAGATCGTCTCCCTGCTCGACACCCCTATGGACTTCAACACTCCCAAGCGCATCGGCGACGACATCGACAAACGCGACTTCGAGCAGATCGACCTCGGCAACGGCTACGACCACAACTGGATCCTCGACACCAACGGCGACATCACTGTTCCCGCAGCATCCCTCACCAGCCCCACGACCGGCATCAAGCTCGAGGTCTACACCGACGAGCCCGGCATCCAGGTCTATTCCGGCAACTTCCTTGACGGCAGCGTGACCGGCAAGAAGGGCATCGTGTACAACCAGCGCGCAGGCATCTGCCTCGAGACCCAGCACTATCCGGACACCCCGCACCACGCTGACTGGCCGTCCGTAGTGCTCCGTCCCGGCGAGAAGTACACCAGCCACTGCATCTTCGCATTCTCTGTTGAAAAATAAACCAAAACATTAGACAATATGCTACAATTCCTTCCTTTGCAGGCTGACCTGAACCGCATATCCCTTGCATCATGGGACTGGATCGTCATCGGAATCTTCTTCCTGGCGATGGTCTGGATCTGCTATGAT
>JAFYZE010000002.1 GCA_017548805.1 Bacteroidales bacterium | reverse complement strand
GATGAAGAACGCAGGAAGCAGCGTGAGGCCGCGCGCCAGAAGAAGGAGGAGGAGAAGGCGAAGAAACGCCCCATCATCGTATGGAAGAACCCCTTCGACGCCTTCACGAAGAAGGTCAGCTCTGCCGTGGGCAAGATCATAGACGACGGATACGACGGGATGGAAGAATAAAGGGAGGACAGCATTATGAACGAGATATACAAAGGCATCGAATTAGACGGCATCGAGATCCAGCCCGCAAGCTGGGTGCCGGCCAAGGAGTCCAAGATCTCCGTCATCGGAGTGGGCGGCGGCGGTTGCAACGCCGTGAACTACATGTTCAAACAGCAGGTCCAGGGCTGCAACTTCATCGTCTGCAACACCGATTCGCAGGCGCTTGACGGCTGTGAGGTCCCGACTAAGATACAGATGGGACGTGGCCTCGGCGCCGGCACCAATTCCACCGCCGGCCGCAACGCCGCGCTGGATGCGCAGGACCAGATAGCGGCCGTGGTGTTCGGCACGCCCATCGACATGCTCTTCATCACGGCGGGCATGGGCGGCGGCACCGGCACGGGCGCCGCGCCGGTCATCGCCAAGATGTCCCGCGAGCGGGGTATCCTAACCGTGGCGGTCGTAACCCTGCCCTTCGAGAACGAAGGCCCCGAGGCCCTCGGAAGGGCCATCGACGGCATCAACGAACTCAAGAAGAACGTTGACAGCCTCCTGATCATCAACAACGAGAAGCTCCACGAGCAGTTCGGCAAACTCCTTATCCAGGAAGCCTTCCCGAAGGCGGACGAGGTGCTCGCCACCGCCGTCATGAGCGTGGTCGAGATCATCAAGAAGAAGGGCTACGTGAACGTCGACTTTGAGGACGTCAAGACCGTCATGAAAGACAGCGGCCTCGCCCTCATGGGCTGCGGCGTCGGCAAGGGCCAGAACCGCATCGACGATGCTATCGAAGCGGCCATCAATTCCCCCCTGCTCAATGACTTCGAGGTCAACACCGCCCAGAAGGTCCTCCTGAACATCACCGTCGCCAACAATGAGAACGGTATCGAGATGGACGACCTCAACACCCTGACCAACAAGATCCGCGACGCCCTCGGCAAGTTCACGATGTTCAAGCGCGGTATCATCTGGAACGACGATCCCGACGCCGACGACACCATACGCGTGACTGTCGTCGCCACGGGATTCGAGTACAACAAGCTCAACAAGATCACCAACGTCGACCTCGGCAACCTCATCATCCTCGACAACGACTATGTCTTCGACAAGAAGAGGGTCATGGACAGCGAGGAAGGCCGCAGCCTGCCTGCCACCGAAGGCAGTGTCATCCAGACCATCGGATTCAACACCCAGAGCAGTCACCCGGTGTTCGACGAGCAGAACAAGCCCGTCCTGCTGATGGAGAACGGAGAGGATTTCAGCTCGCTGGAGAACATCCCCGCCATCCGCCGCAGCACCAGTAACGAGAAATAGTATGGAAAGAAGAACGAGAGTGAGATTCGCGCCGTCCCCGACCGGCCCCCTGCACATGGGAGGAGTCCGGACCGCGCTTTACAACTACCTGTTTGCCAAGCAGCGCGGGGGCGATTTCATCCTCCGCATCGAGGACACCGACTCCAACCGTTTCGTTCCCGGCGCGGAGCAGTATATCATCGAGGCGCTGAACTGGTGCGGGATCGTGCCCGACGAGGGCGTGGACTCCGACGGCCGCGTCGTAGAGACGCCATCGGAGCGTCATCCGCACGCGCCGTACAGGCAGAGCCAGCGGCGCGGCATCTACCGCAAGTATGCGGAGCAGCTTATCGCCAACGGTTATGCATATTACGCCTTCGACTCCTCGGAGGAGCTCGAGGCGGCCCGTGCCACAGCCGAGGGGCGCGGCGAGACATTCACCTACAACCAGAAGTCTCGCCTCTCACTATGCAACTCCCTGACGCTCAGCCCAGAAGAGACTCAGCGCAGGCTGGAGGAGACCACCAACTGGACCATACGCTTCAAGATGCCGGAAGACACCGTGGTGGAGATGGACGACATGATCCGCGGCCACATCGAGGTGAACACCGCGACGCTTGACGACAAAGTCCTCTGGAAGCGAGCGGACGAACTCCCGACATATCATCTTGCCAATATAGTCGATGACCACCTGATGGAGATCACCGAGGTCATCCGCGGAGAGGAATGGCTTCCTTCCCTGCCCCTGCATTACATGCTCTACAAGGCATTCGGCTGGGAGGAGACGAGGCCGCGCTTCGCGCACCTGTCGCTGCTGCTCAAGCCCGTCGGTAACGGCAAGCTGAGCAAGCGCGACGGCGACAAACTGGGATTCCCGGTATTCCCGCTGCGCTGGGTCAACGCCGAAGGTGAGGCCTCGCACGGATACCGCGAGGATGGATATTTCCCCGAGGCTTTCGTCAACATGCTGGCGATGCTGGGCTGGAACCCCGGCGACGACCGCGAGCTTTTCACCCTGGACGAACTGGTGCACAACTTCTCGATGGAGAAGGTGCAGAAAGCCGGTGCGAAGTTCAACCCGGACAAGGCGAAATGGTTCAACAAGGAGTACCTGCGCATGAAGTCCGACGAGGAACTCACCGACCTGTTCGTTCCCATACTCGAGGCGAACGGAATCAAGGTCACAGGCTGCTACAAGTGCCCCGTGAGCCATGATTTCGCTGCACGTTCGGTATCGAAGAACTACGTCAAGGGCGTGGTGGCGCTGATCAAGGAACGCGCCACTTTCGTGGCCGATTTCTGGACCATCGCGCCGTACCTTTTCGTCGCTCCGCAGGAGTATGTCGAAAAGGATGCTGCGAAGTTCTGGAAGGAAGAGAACTACACGCTGGCTTTCAAGGCCGCGGAGCAT
>JAFYZE010000022.1 GCA_017548805.1 Bacteroidales bacterium | reverse complement strand
CGTTGATCTCCACCATCCCCCGGCCCTCCCCAGTGAGGAAACGCCGGGACCAGGCGGCGATGGCGCGGTAGAAAACCAGCGGATCGCCGTCAGGCACGAACAGAGCCAGATGCGGCTCGTGCTCCAGCACATTGCGGTGCATCCTGTCCTTTTCGGACTCGGTGATATATGGAGGATTGCTCAGAATGAGGTCGAAGGAACCATGGTTGAAAACCTGCTCCGTATCCAGCACGTCGGCGCGGACGAACAGGGGGGCGACCGCTCCCCTTTCCCTGCATTCGAGGCGGAAATCCTGCGAGCGGGCAACGGCGAGGGCCGGCTCGGAGACATCGACCGCCACCACCTCCGTGCCGGGGGCAAGGAGGGCGACCGCCCAGGCGATACAGCCCGAGCCGGTGCAGAGGTCGAGGACGCGCACGGGGGCGGCATGACGCCCGTACGGGCTCCGCTGCCGCTGCAGGCGCGCCGCCTCCTTCACCGCTTCGCGGACCAGCTGCTCCGTCTCCGGCCTAGGGATAAGCACGTCAGGCGTCACCTTGAACCTGAATCCGCAGAAATCGGCAAAGCCCAGCACGTACTGGACGGGCTCGCCGGCGGCGAGTCTCTCCAGCGCGACGAGCAGTCCGGGCTCCCGTGACGGGTCGGCGACCGTCTCCGGCTCCACGATATGCGTATAGCTCTGAACCCCCAGCAAGGCCTCGCACAGCATCAGCACGATGTTGTGCGCCTCCTTTGAAGGGTACAACGGCTCAAGGGACCGTGTCCCCTTATGTATGAAATCGGAAAGCAGCATCAGCTACGAATTCTCGATGATGGTGGAGAGGAATGAAGTCATGTCCATCCCTGCGGTGCGTATCATGCGGGGCACGAGGGAAGCGCTGGTCATTCCGGGTATCGTATTGATCTCCAGGAAGTAAAGTCCCTCGTCCGAGAGGATGAAATCGACGCGCACGATGCCGGAGCAGCCCATGCGCTTGTATATCTTGGCGGTGGTCTCCTGTACCAGGACGCGGACGTCGTCGGAAACGGGAGCCGGACAGATCTCCTGGCTGTGTCCGTTGTACTTGGCGTCGTAGTCGAAATAGTCGTTCTCCGAGACAATCTCGATGAGCGGCAGCGCACGGACGTCCTTGCCGTCGAAGTAGGCGGCGCAAGTGAGTTCCCGACCGGAGACGCCCTGCTCCACAAGGACCGAAGGTCCCTCCGAGAATGCGAACTGGATGGCAGTGACGAGATCCTCCGGCTTCACCACCCTGGTGATACCGAAACTGGATCCGCCTTCGGTAGGCTTGACGAAGACCGGGAACCTGAGCTTGCGGGCGGCCTCGGCCACAAATGCATCGAGGTCCGCGCCCTTGCGCACATAAGCGTCTGGCGCGCACTTGACGAAGTCTACGTCCCTGAGATAGTTCTTGCAGGCGTATTTGTCGAAGGCGACCGCGCTGACGAAGGAGCTGCAGCTGCTGAACGGGATGCCGAGCATCTCGAAATAGCCCTGGAGCAGTCCGTTCTCTCCGGGACGGCCGTGCTGCATGATATAGACGAAGTCGAACCTGACCTTCTCGCCAAGGACGTTGACGGAGCAGTCGTTCTTGTCCACTTCGGGACGCGACCCCTCCGGGAAGATGACCCTCATGGCGTTCTTCTTGCGGTAGGCGACGAGCTGCCACCGGCCGAACCTGGCCAGGATCTCGTAGACGTCATATACGTGCTCGTCGATGCGGGAGGCCGTATACTCCCCGCTCCGGCACGCGACCTCCCACTCCGAGGAATCGCTGCCGTAGAAGACTGCAATGGAACTGTACTTGGACATATGTCAATCGAAATAATACTCTTCTTCTTTCCTCTCGGTGCTGGACTTGGGCTCCTCGACCGTACCGATGATCTCGGGCAGGAGGGCCATGCCGGCAGGCTCGATGAACGTATCGGCCTCATTGATGCCGAGAGTGCCGTCCTTGAGAACCTTCTTCATCCAGATGCCCCAGATGGGCAGGGCGGCATTGGAGCCCTGGCCGAGGGACGTGGACTGGAAGTGTACCTGACGGTCCTCGCAGCCCACCCATACACCGGCGGTGATGGACGGCGTGTAGCCGATGAACCATCCGTCGGAATTGTCGTTGGTCGTACCGGTCTTGCCTCCGATCTGGCCGCGCAGGCCGTAGACCGAGCGGAGGCGTCCGCCGGTACCGCCGTTGACGACGTTCTGCATCATCTGGACCATCGTATAGGCGACGTTTTCGTTCAGGGCGTCACGCTTGCCTCCGGTGAATTCGCTGATGACGTTGCCGAGGTTGTCCTCGATGCGCGTCACGAACACGGGCTCGCAGAACACTCCTCCTGACGGGAAAGTGTTGTATGCGGCGACCATTTCACGGATGGACAGGTCAGCCGCGCCGACGCAGATGGACGGTACCGGGTCGAGATGGCCGGTGATGCCCATCGTACGCATGAGGCTGATCATCTGCTCGGGGCCGCGCGAGAAGGTGGGATCGCCCTCGCAGAGCTTCTTCATGATGCCGGCTGCGATGTTGTTGCTGCTTATCTGGAGACCCTGGCGCATGGTCAGGGCACGCCCCCTGTATTGGGCCGCATCAGTGGTCCTGGGCGTCCATTCCCTGCCGTCGGCGAATACGAACGACACGGGGTTGTTCATGAACTGCTCGTCCGGGGACATGCCGCTGAGGATACCCGTAGTATAAAGGAAGGGCTTGATGGTCGAACCGACCTGGCGGCGGCCCTGTCCGACGTTGTCGAACTTGAAGTAGCGGTAGTTGGGGCCGCCGACATAGGCCTTGACATGGCCCGTGGCAGGCTCGATAGCCATGAATCCCGCCCGGAGGATGGACTTGTAGTAGCGGATGGAATCGTCCGGGGTCATGGTGGTGTCCACGGATGTGGGCTTGCCGTCCTTGTCCCATGCGAAGATCTTCATCTTCTGGGGCTCGGAGAACTGCTTGAGTATCTCGGCGTCGGAGACACCGGCGTTCTTCTGCAGGCGGTAGCGGTCGCTCCAGCGGCGCGCCTGCTGCATCAGGCGGTTCCGGGTCGCCTCATCGACGTCGTTGGCGAAAGGCTTGTTGGTGAGGTTGCGGGACTCGCGGATGAAACTGTTCTGGAGGGTCTTGCCTAAGTGCTCTTCGACAGCCTCTTCTGCGTACTGCTGCATCTTGTAGTTGATGGTGGTATAGATGCGCAGGCCGTCGCGGTCAAGGTCATAGGGCTCCCCGTTGGCCTTCTTGTTCTTGGTGAGCCAGCCGTAGAGCTCGTCCTGGATCCAACGCAGCGAGTCGGCGGAATACTCCTCCCTGTCCGAGTAGGAGGAACGCTTGGGCTTCTCCGCGGACATTATACGGCGGAGCATGTCGCGGAAATACGGAGCATGTCCGGCATTGTGGTCCTGGACCTGATAGTTGTCGACGTTGATGGGTATCTGGGTGATAGAGTCGCACTCTTCCTTGGTCAGGTAGCCCGATCTCTGCATGCGTTCGAGGACGGTATTGCGGCGCTGCAGGGCCTTGTCGGGGTTGAGGCGGGGGTTGTAGCGGGTGGGCTTGTTGACCATGCCCACGAGCATGGCGCTCTCCTCCACCGTCAGCTCGGACGGCTGCTTGTCGAAGAAGGTCAGGGCCGCGGCCTTGATGCCATATGCGCTGCTGCCGAAGAAGATGGAGTTGAGATACATGTCCACGATCTCCTCCTTGGTATAGTTCCTCTCGAGCTTCACCGCCGTGATCCACTCCTTGAGTTTGGTCCAGACCATCACGACCTTGGACCATCCCGGAATCTTGCTTTTCACCTCGCGGCGGGGGTAAAGGGTCTTGGCCAGCTGCTGGGTGATGGTACTGCCGCCGCCCTGGCTGGTGTCAGTCATGAGCAGGGTCTTGAAGAACACGCGGCCGAGGCCGATCATGTCGATGCCGGAATGCTTGTAGAAACGCTTGTCCTCTGTGGCGACGGCCGCCTGGACAAGGCTGGGGGCCAGTTCGTCGTAACTGGCATAGGTGCGGTTCTCGATATGGAAAGTGGTCAGGATCTCGCCTCCGTCGGCGATTACCTG
>JAFYZE010000021.1 GCA_017548805.1 Bacteroidales bacterium | reverse complement strand
GCCGAGGTTGAGGACAGGAAGGAGGAGTTCAAGCAGAAGGTCGACGAGATGAAGTCCGACGTCAAGGAAGCCTACGAGAACGTCAAGGAAGGTGCTGCGGCCGCATTCGCTACGGCCAAGGAGAAGGCCCAAAGCACAGTCGAGGACATCAAGAAGGAGATTGACGACTACTCAGACGAGATGGACCCTGATGATGTCAACAAGAACAAGCTCATGGCTGTCCTAGCTTACATCGGCCCGCTCGTAATCATCCCTATCCTTGTTGCCAAGGACTCCAAGTTCGCCAAGTTCCACGCCAACCAGGGCCTTATCCTGTTCCTTATCGCCCTCGTCTGCAGCCTTCTCACCAAGCTCAAGCTTATCGGCTGGCTGTTCAGCGTATGCGGCGCAGTGGTGTTCATCCTTGCCGTCGTAGGCATCATCTATGCCTGCCAGGGCAAGGCCAAGGAACTCCCCGTCGTCGGCAACTGGAAGATCCTCAACTGATTGTCATTTGTATAGTGGTGAAGGATAGACGCCGGTGTCAGAAAGCTCCTTGAACTTGGCGACGACGGCGGGACGGTCTTCCTTGTAGGTGACGCCGAACCAGCGCGAAGGGGTGGTGAGGACGTCTGTGCGCGCCTGGCCGGACTTGACCATGCAGTCGACGGCGTAGGGGATGTAGTACTCTTTCTTGAGTTCGGAGGCATTCTTCTCCAGGAAATCCTCGAAGATGGCCGCGCTGCCGGCGAAATAGTCGGGGGTGAATCCCCACATGTTCATCGAACAGAGTGCCTTGCCGTCGAGGACGACGCGCTCGCCGGTGGCTGAGTTGTCGCCGCGTACGACACCGTCGGCCTCCTTGAGGATGTTGAGGTGCTCCACGATGTCGGTGAGGCGGCGGTCGGCGTCGTACGAGCAGATGCCGCGGCTCACGCCGCCGGACTCTGAGAGGGTGTTCTCAAGCTCGAAACCTACGATGGAGTATACTCCGCGGCTGTTTTCGTGCTCGCGGAGCCAGTCGCCGAGGATGCGGAACGAGTCCTTGCCGTAATAGTCGTCTCCGTTGATGACGGCGAAAGGCTCGTGGATAGCCCCGGCGGCCATCAGGACCGCATGCGCGGTACCCCAGGGCTTCTGCCGCTCGGGGTTGAGCGTGAAGCGGGAAGGGATCTTGTCCAGCTCCTGCGTCACGAAGACGAACTCCAGCGGCTCGCCGTCGATGCAGCGCACGCCGGCGTATTTCTGGCGCACGGTCTGCTCCATCTGCTCGCGGAAATACTCCCGGACGATGTATACGACCTTGCCGAAACCGGCCTTAACGGCATCGTATATGGAATAGTCGATGATGGTCTCCCCGTTGGGGCCGAGACCGTCCATCTGTTTGAGTCCGCCGTAACGGCTGCCCATTCCGGCAGCGAGAACCAGCAATGTAGGTTTCATTTCTCTCTGATTTTGCATTTATCTCCGCAAATTTAACTATTTTTGTACAAATACGACTGTATCGCAATGGGCAAGTTCGACAAAATCTGGAACCGGTCAAAGGACGGAACGAACCGTGAGGAACGCTCTTTCGTCCGATATGTCCTGATTTCCACGGCGATATTCCTTCTCTTCATCTGTGTCATCAAGCGCGACAACCTCTTCCGCTGGATCGAGGCCGGGTTCAACGTGCGCAGGCAGGAGAAGCAGATGGAGTTCTACGAGGCCGACATAGCGCGTCTCAAGGACGAGGTCAAGAGCCTCACTACAGACAAGGACACGCTCGAGAAGTTCGCCCGCGAAAAGTTCCTCTTCTCCGAACCGGGAGAGGATGTATACGTAATTGAATGACATCTGAGATGAAAACGATTGAGAAAAAGTATCTGGTCCCGTTCATCCTGGTGACCCTGCTCTTCCTCTTATGGGGTATTGCCAACAACATGACGGATACGCTCCTGAGCGCGTTCAAGAAGATCATGTCGATGTCCGATACCCAGACGTCGTTCATCCAGCTGGCTTTCTACGGATCGTATTTCTGCTTCGCGCTGCCCGCTGCCATCTATATCCGCAAGTATTCGTACAAAAGCGGAGTGATCCTCGGCCTGGCGCTTTACGCGGCCGGCGCGATCCTGTTCCTTCCGGCCGCCAAGGCCGCTTCCTACGGCTTTTACCTTATCGCCCTCTACATCCTTGCCGGAGGATGTTCGGTGCTGGAGACCACGGCCAATCCCTACATCCTGGCCATGGGCGCTCCCGAGACGGCAACGCGCCGCCTGAATGTAGCGCAGGCTTTCAACCCGCTCGGTTCCATTACCGGTATACTTCTTAGCAAGTATTTCATCCTCAAGGATATATCCCTCTATTCGGTGTCCGGGACCTACATGACGCTTGGCATAGTGCTGCTGGTCATCCTGGTGGTCATGCTCTTCGCGCGTATGCCCGAGGGACGCGATGACGGTGCGGCCGATTCGCTCGGCGCCTCTTTCAGGCGTCTCTTGAAGAACAAGGCATATGTATTCGGTGTCGTGGCGCAGTTCTTCTATGTCGGCGCGCAGATCGGCGTCTGGTCCTTCACCATCCGCCTGGTGATGAAGGAGCTCGGCATCGTCGAGGCCCAGGGCGCGACGATCTACCTGATCAGCATCATCTGCTTCAGCGCCGCGCGTTTCCTGTTCACCTGGCTCATGAAGTACTACCGTCCCGCGAAGCTGTTGCTCATCGCTGCCGCGGCCGATATCGTCTGCACCCTGTTCGTGGTACTCCTCGGCGGTACCGGATGGCCGTGCGTCATCGCCCTGATCGCGGTCAGTTTCTTCATGTCCCTCATGTTCCCGACCATCTACGGCCTTGCGCTTGACGGCGTCGAGGATCCCGCCAAGGGCGGTTACGCCGGCGACGCCAAAATCGGCGCCTCCGGCCTGATCATGGCCATCCTCGGCGGCGCGCTCATCACCCCGCTACAGGGTATGGTGTCCGACGCCTTCGGCATCAACCTGGCCTACCTGGTTCCGCTTGTGTGCTTCATCGTGGTGTTCAGTTATGCGATGAGCGTACGCAAAGCCTAAATCCCGACTCCCATGCTGTACCTTATTCTTGCCATACTCTGCGGATCCCTGTTCTCGATCATCTTCAAGCTCTGCCAGCGGCATGACGCCGACGGCAGGCAGGTGACGCTGTTCAACTATGCCGTGGCTTTCCTGTTCACGTTGCTGCCTATAGTCGCACGGGCCGTGTTCGATCCGGGCACGTCGGCGTCCGACTATATCCCCGGGACGTCTTCATGGCTGCTGGCCTTTATTCAGGGCTTACTGTTCACGTTCGGCTTCATAGTCATGGATCGCAGCACGCAGCGGTCTGGCGTGGCCCTGACCACCGTCTGCGCTCGCGCCTCACTGGTACTTCCCGTGCTGCTGAGCTGGATACTCCTCTCCCAGCCGGCTCCGTCATGGCTTCCGGTCCTGCTGGTAGTGGTTGCTATGGTCCTGATAATCGGTCCTACCGAATCAAAGCCTGCGGAACTTACCACCTCGGGAGATCCCGGCCGCATCACTACAGGCATTATATCCCGCTCATCCTCGGGTGGTTCCGGCCGTCACGCGGTCATGCTTGCCCTCCTGGGAGTGTTCCTTGTTTTCGGCCTTTCGGATTTCTTCCTCAAAGTAGTGCAGCATACGGTTGACGGCAATCATTCCGGCAACCCAGTCCTCATCGAGCGCCAGCTTACAGCACTGACCTGTATCATTTTCCTGATGGCTTCCATCGCGTCCCTGATCGTATGCGTGGTCTCCGGCTCGTTCCGCAAGCACCGCGTCAAATGGAGTACTGTCGGCTGGGGCGCATTGCTTGGTTTCGCGAACATAGGCTGCACTTCGTGCATGCTCCGCGCCCTCGCGGCTATGCCGACAGGCGTGTTCTACCCGCTCTACAACATAGGCATAGTGCTGGTAGCCACGATTGTGGGACTGCTTTTCTTCGGCGAAAGGCTGAAATGGGTGCAGGTCGGCGGCCTTGTCCTGGCCGTCGCCGCGATAGCCCTCTCTTTCTGATTCTCTAGTAGAACTTGACGATGTCGTCTATGGGCTTGCGGTCGGGCCTTCGGGGGTCTGATGCACGTTTGCCCAGGCTGATGACAGCCATGACCTGCTCATTCTCGGGGATGTCGAAGAGCTTGCGCAGGCCGTCGGAGTCGCGCATGCCCATGATCAGGGTGTCGAAGCCCTGCTCGCGGGCCTTGAGGATGAAATAGGCGTTGCTGAGGCCATTGTCATAAGCACCCCAGCCGTCGCCTACCTCGTTGGCCTGGTTGCCGCGGCCGAAGCCGGACTGGCCCTTGACGAAGGTCGATACGATCATGACGGGAGCGTTGGCGGTGTTGCGGGCGTTGCCCTGGCCTATGAGTTCCTTTACGGCCGCCACCTTCTCTTCGCTCATCGCGACATAGTAGCGTGTGGTCTGGGTGTTGGCCCATGTAGGGGCCTCCATGGAAGTGGCGATGAGGGTGCGGACCTGCGCTTCGGAGATGGTCGTACCGGCCTCATAGTCACGCACGCTGCGGCGCGATGCTACGATATCGTCAAAAGACTGTGCGGAGACTCCCGCATTGTTGTTGCTGCAGCAGCCTGGCAGAAGCATAAGTGCGGCGATTGATGCCGCGAGGATCAAGGAGATGTTTTTCATGTCATCGGCGTTTTCACAAATATAGCTATTATTTTCTTTTATGCTCTTTTTTTGCTACATTGCAACGGAATAGCGGGGAAGTACCCCCATTATGATGACACTGAACTATTGATCAAATCCAATAAAACCTATTTATGAGAAACCTTTCTTTCATCGCAGTGGCGGCTTTGTCCGCCGCTATGGCTTTGAGCGCCAATGCCCAGAGCATGAAAATGAACGACCTTGATTATTTCGAGGCCAGGGGCACCAACGTGCTCGTGTACAACAACCTTTACAACGGCAGTTTCTATGACGAGAAGTTCGCCGGCCTGGAGATCATCCAGCGCGGCGAGCGCATCTGCACCGGCGGTGGCGTCCGTCTGATGAACACCCCGGAGCAGTGGGACATCTTCGGCGAGATCACCGCCAGGGAGGTGAACCACGCCGACAGCAGTGTCGAAGTCGAGATGACCTACAGGGATTACGACTTCGCCCCCAGGCTCAGGGTCACTCCCAAGGACAAGGGAGTCCTCATCCAGATCCTGCTGAGCAAGCCCGTGCCGCAGAGCCTCGTCGGCAAGGCTGGCTTCAACCTGG
>JAFYZE010000130.1 GCA_017548805.1 Bacteroidales bacterium | reverse complement strand
TCCGAGCAGCGTGACATCCGTCACGCCGTCATTGAGGGCCGAGCAGAGCTGGTCGATGGCCTCCGGCTGGTCTCCGGAGGGCTTGAAGGGCGACTGTATCCTGAACTTCATCCGTGTCTCTCAAGAAAGGAAGACACAAATATACGGATTTTTCTCCTTTACAGTTAATTCCGGTAATGAAAGTAGGTCGTTTCGACGGGAGTTCCGTTCTTGAAGATGTCGATTGCGCAACTGCCGTCTCCTGTCAGGCTGAACTGTACGGTGTCGTTCCACTGGGATTTCTTCCAGAACATCGTAATGCCATCGTATAAAGTCTTGAAGCTCGCGGTGAAGCCGTCACCTTCGTCGTATTGTCCGGTGAAAACGGCGTTCCAGCTGTGGAATCCGTTGTCTTCAGTCTGTTCCAGGAGCGTCATGTACAGAGTGTAATGCAGCCTGGCTGGATTGAAACAGTAGGCGTGATAGCGGGTGCCGCCATCCTCCGGTATCGCGTCCTTGATGACCCAGGTGCTGTCCGCTCCCTCCATCCTGTTGATGCTTATGACGGTATTGTAGTACTGGTCATATACCGTTACTGGACCGTCCTTGAAGACGTTCTCGTTGTCTACTTTCTGCTCCAGGGTGTTGACCGCCGACTCAAGGATGTACTTGCACGTAGCGTCCGCAAAATCGCGGGGCCCGTACAGGATGTAGGGATTGGCCGCTTCGTCCTGGACGACGCAGGATGCGGAGGACAGGGCCGCCGCAAGGAATACAAGGTATAGAATCGTGCGTTTCATCTTCTGTCCTCCTGCTTAAAACCTGTATGCCACTCCTGCACGGCCGCCGATGTATGCGGTGCCGAGGCCGGCATTGGCATAGAAATAACACTTGCGGCCGATCATTATGCCGACGGGCACCCATTCGAATTCGAGCCTCTGGTGAATGGCCGAGGGAAACCTGTCATAGCGGCGCATATTGTCGAAGCCGCTGCCCATGTAGAATCCCGTACCGAGGGCGAACGAACAGAAGACCCGGAAGGCATGCCGGCGGTTGGTGATCAGCTTGAGCTCCGGCAGGAGCGTGATCCCCATGCCGTAATCGCTTCCAGACCTCTCGCCGGTCATGTTGTCAATGCGGGAACTCCACATCTGTACGAAGCCGACGTTGAAGGACTGGATAAGCCAGGGTTTCAGGTATATGGAGCCCTCGAAATTGATGCTGCCCAGGGAGTATAAGTAGCTGCGGTGGTCTCCGTAGAGATAGGCAAGGTAATCGTCCTGACGGTCCTCACGCGGAGAAACGTCGCCTATGATGAAAGCACCTTTCTTGTAATAGTCGCAGGCGAGCTCCGGATGAGCGCTGAAGCTGACTCCGAACTCAAATCGGTACGGGAGTTCGGTCTTGTCCTGCGCTACGGCTGCGGTTGCGGCCAGCAAAACCGCCGCAAATGCAATGATATGTCTTTTGAAAACGTTCACTTTTCGCATTCTTTGTGCCTATATAACTCCGGCAAAGCAGGAATCCTGCGTATAAAAGATGCGAAAAACGCAGCCGGCGTTGCAGCGGCTACTGGTATTTTGAGAGGAACTCCAGGTCGTTCTCGGCCTTTATCTTGTCAATGATGGTGCAGACGATGCGGTAGGTGCGGCTGTCCTTGGTGTAGACCGCGGGGGTGATGAACTTCACGCGCCCCTGGCGCAGTAGCTTCTGCGTACTGGAACGCTTGCGCTCGTTGTTGGGATTGAAGACGGCGATGGAGTTGCCTCCGAACATGTTGACTATCTTCATGCATGGCACATCGGTGTCCCCGTCGCCGAAGTAAATCATGTGGCTGAACGGTATGCGCTTCTTGTCATCCGCGATGCTCGAATTGACCATCTTGTTGTCGCGGGAGCTGAAGATGCCCTTGCTGATCTTGAACAGGAACTGGGTCTTGGCTGTATAGTCCACGGCGATACCGGGCCATTCCGCCTCGCCTTTCTCATCGTAGATGAACGTGCCGGCGAAAATATGCTTGAACTCATTAGCGATGGGGGAGCCCTCTATGATCTCCTTCAGACCGGAGGAATTGATGTAGTGCTCGATCTTGACACCGTGCGCTTCGCCGTATTCGTTGACCAGCCTGAACCAGCCGCGGACGCCTTCGTAGAGTTCGATGTGCTTGCCGAACTCCTTGAACTCCTTGCGACGGAGGGGGATGTTGTTCTTCTTCGCTTCGTCGAACATCAGCTTCATGTAGGCCAGGATATTGCTGGCATCCTGGCCGCGGGCGATGTTGTCACTCTTGGTCCAGAACTCCTCCGGAGTCTGTCCTACGGCCTGGATGAATCCGAATTCCTGCATGTTGCCCGGCGACAGCGTGCCGTCGAAGTCGTAGATAAGCGCGATGATGGGTTTCCTTCTCATTATTCTATGTCTGATTTCACCATATATACGGCAATTCCGCCACATTATTTCAGATAGTACGCGTGAAGTTGTTATCTTAGCGCAAAACTAAACCTTCATCACATGGATCCAAACTATCTGAGAAAGCATTATCTCTGGAAACTCCAGGAGACAGTAAAAGGGTGCTGG
>JAFYZE010000129.1 GCA_017548805.1 Bacteroidales bacterium | reverse complement strand
GCAGATACTACGTGGACAACGCCCCCGTCATCAGCGACTACGAGTATGACCACCTCATGTACGAGCTCGAGGACCTCGAGAAGGCATTTCCCGAGTTCCTCGTGCCGGACTCCCCCACCCAGCGTGTCGGAAGCGACCTTGAGACGCAGGGCGCCGGCGAGAATGCCGAGCCCGGCGTCCGCCGCGAGTTCGCACACTATCCGCACCGCTTCCCCATGCTTTCCCTGGGCAACACCTACAGCATCGAGGAAGTCGAGGCTTTCGCACAGCGCGCTGACAAGACCCTCGGCACTTCCTTCACCTATTGCTGCGAGCTCAAGTTCGACGGGACCGCCATCTGCCTCGAATACAGGGATGGCAAACTTTTCCGGGCCCTGACGCGCGGCGACGGCGTGGTGGGCGACGACGTCACGGACAATGTCCGCAAGATCGCCAACATACCGCAGCAGCTGCACGGGGACTATCCCCCCGAATTCGAGATCAGGGGCGAGATACTGATGCCTTACGAGGCTTTCGACCGCCTGAACTACGAGCGCATCCTCCAGGAGGAGGCTCCTTTCGCCAATCCGCGCAACGCCGCATCCGGTTCGCTGAAACTCCTCGATCCCGAGGAGGTCGCGCACCGGGGTCTCTGGTGTACGCTCTATCACATTCCGAGTGAAAGCCTGTCCTTCGAGACTCATGACCAGGCCCTCCGCGCTGCGGAGAGATGGGGCCTTCCGGTCTCCGACAAGAGGCGCATCTGCCACGGCATCGAGGAGATCGAGGCATACATAGACGAATGGGACACCGCCCGCAAGGCCCTGCCATTCGCCACCGACGGCATAGTCATCAAGATCAACGAAATGGCGTTCCAGCGCACCCTGGGCTTCACTGCGAAGTCCCCGCGCTGGGCTGTCGCGTATAAGTTCAAGGCCGAGCAGGCCCTCACCCGAGTGGTGTCGATAGACTATCAGGTCGGCCGCACGGGCGCGGTGACACCTGTCGCCAATCTCGAACCGGTACTCCTGTCCGGCACCATGGTCAAGCGGGCCACCCTCAACAACGCAGACCAGATGGCCCTGCTGGACATACGCATAGGAGACAGTGTGTATGTTGAGAAAGGCGGAGAGATCATACCCAAGATCACATCCGTAGAGCTTTCCAGACGGCCTGCTGACGCAGTGCCCCCCACTTTCCCGAGCGTATGCCCCGACTGCGGCACCAAACTCGTGCGCGAGGGAGACGAAGCGAAATGGTTCTGTCCCAATACAGACGGATGCCCCATGCAGATCAAGGGCCGGCTGCTGCATTTCATGAGCCGCAGGGCCATGAACATCCTGGCCGGAGAAGCCACCGCAGACCAGTTCTACAATCTCGACCTGGTACGCACGCCCGCCGACCTTTACGACCTGACCAAGGGCCGGCTGCTGATGCTCGAAGGCTGGAAGGACCGCTCGGCGGAGCGCTTCCTCGAAAGCCTGCGTGCCTCGCGGTCCGTACCCTTCGAGCGCGTGCTATTCGCCCTTGGCATCCGCTATGTCGGAGAATCCACCGCCAAGGAGATAGCGAGGCATTTCGGCTACATCGACGCCGTCGCATCCGCCTCCAAGGAGGACCTTCTCGCCGTCCAGGACGTGGGTGAAGTGATAGCCCAAAGCGTGGCTGATTTCTTTACCGATGAACGGCATATAATTGAAATACAGCGCCTTAAGGCTGCGGGGCTGAAGCTCTCGCTGGAAGAAGGGCAGGCCGTCGCGGGCTCGGACGCCCTCGCCGGCAAGACCATCGTGGTCTCTGGCAATTTCTCGCTGTCGCGCGATGACATGAAAGCCCTCATCGAGCGCCACGGAGGCCGCAACAGCGGCTCCGTCAGCGGCAAGACCTCATTCCTGCTCGCCGGCTCGAAGCCGGGCCCGGAGAAGGTCCGCAAATGCGAGGAGCTCGGCATTCCCGTTATCGGCGAGGAGGAGTTCTTCGCCATGATTCCGTCCACTGAGACCCCTGCCAGGCAGGAGGAGACTCCAGACGACGGCGAACTTACATTATTCTGACGGCCATGGATATCAAAAGGATAAAGGATGCATCACACAAGCTTTTCGGCGACCAGCTATGGGAGCTGAACACGGAAGGCCTGTCCGGTATACGCCGCAGGGTCGTCCGTTTCATCAAGCTCATCCGCATCACCTTCAACACCTTCGCCGAGCAGAGGATGGGATTCCAGTGCGTAGCCCTGAGCTACTTCTCGGCACTTGCCATCGTCCCCTTCGCAGCCTTCATCTTCGCCGTAGGCGGAGGCCTGGGCGTCGACGACAAGCTGTCCATCCTTGCACACGAGATACTTCCCAGCAATCCCGAGTTCATCGATACGGTGCTGGACAAGGCCGGGAACATCGTGCATATCGCCCGTTCCGGAATAGTCGGGGTAATCGGTGCGTTCGCATTCCTCTGGACCATCATCTGGCTCTTTTTCCAGGTTGAACGGGTTTTCAACAACGTCTGGGGCATACGCAAGATCCCGCGCAAGCTATATACGCGTTTCTCGTTCTATTTCCTGGCCATGTTCCTGGCTCCGTTCATCCTGTTGATGTTCGGTGCCGGTATCGCGATCTATTCCAATATCACAAGCCTTGTCGGTATCCGTGTCCACATCGCCGAGGTCTCCGGCTTCATGACCCTGCTCGGATGGGTGGTGTTCTATGCGGTCGCCGTGTTCACATTCTCGGCGATGTACAAGTTCATTCCGGCACCGAAAGTTTATTATAGGAACGCCTTCATAGCAGCGCTGGTATCGGGATTCGTCTTCGTGCTCTTCCAGTTCGTGTACCTGAAGACACAGATCTTCGTTACGCGGCTCAACGCGGTCTACGGAGTCCTCGCCGCCATCCCGCTGTTCCTCATGTGGCTCAACTACAGCTGGCAGATCATCATATACGGAGCACAGCTCTGCTACGGCATCCAGAATGTCGACAGTTATCATATACCTGAGGGCCGCCTGAAGGACTTCACCCCCATGTGGGACCGCATCAGGGAAGAATTGAAAGAAGAAGAGGAGGAGGAAAGCATATGAGTTTTTCCAAGTTCACGCAGAAAGACTACGACCTCATAAACAAGGAGTACGAAGGACTTAAGGAGGTAGCGGCCGGACGATGTCGGACGGATGCCGAGATGGCGCTTGTCCAGAAAGCTTTCGAGTTCGCCAACGAAGCGCACAAAAACGTGCGCAGGCGCTCGGGAGAGCCGTACATGCTCCACCCCATCGCAGTGGCCCGCATCGTCGTCGAGAACATCGGCCTCGGCTGCAAGTCCATCTGCGCCGCGATCCTCCACGACGTCGTCGAGGACACCGACTATACCATTGACGACATCCGCAACCTCTTCGGAGACAAGATAGCCTCGCTCGTGGACGGCCTGACCAAGATCAAGACCGTTCTCGACAACGAGAACCAGAAGGAACGCAAGTACACCACTGCGGACAGCCTCCAGGCCGAAAATTTCAAGCGCATACTCCTCACACTCAACGACGACGTACGCGTCGTGCTCATCAAGCTTGCCGACCGCCTGCACAACTGCCGCACCATCGAGTTCATGCCCGAGCACAAGCGTGACAAGGTACTGAGCGAGACCATGTTCATCTTCATCCCCCTCGCCCACCGGCTGGGTCTCTATGAGGTAAAGTCTGAGATGGAGAACATCTGGCTCAAGTACAAGGAGCCTGAAGCATACCGCGACATCATGCAGCGTATCGACGAGAGCGTCGAGGACAAGGACAAGAGCATCGACGAGTTCATAGCCCCGATCTCAGCCGCCCTCAAGGATGCCGGATTCAACTTCCAGATCAAGAAGCGCATCAAGACGCCCTACTCGGTCTGGAACAAGATGCGTACGAAGAATGTTGAATTCGAACAGGTTTACGACCTGTATGCGGTCCGCATCATCTTCACTCCGCCGGCGGACTCCAAGGAGACCGAGCGCAACCAGTGCTACCACATATTCTTGATCATCACCGGTATCTACAAGTACCAGCCGAGCCGCGTAAGGGACTGGGTGCGTCATCCGAAGAGCAACGGCTATGAAGCGCTTCATTGCACCCTGATGAGCCAGATCGGCATCTGGATCGAGGTGCAGATCCGTTCCAAGCGAATGGACGACATCGCCGAAAAGGGCATCGCCGCTCACTGGGCGTACAAGAATGAAGGCTATGTCGGCGAGAACGACAGCGAGATGGACAAATGGCTGGCCAAGGTCAAGGAGATACTCGTCAGCCCCGACGTCGGAGCCCTCGAGCTCCTGGACATCATCCACAACGACCTTGTCAGCAGCGACATAATAGTGTTCACCCCCAAGGGCGAGCAGAAATCCATCCAGAAAGGCGCTACAGCGCTGGATTTCGCGTATCTCATCCATACGCATATCGGGAACAAGGCCATCGCCGCCAAGGTCAACATGAAGCTCGTCCCGCTCTCGTATGTGCTCCATACAGGCGACCAGGTCGAGATCATCACTGCCCAGAACGCCCGCCCGAAGATGGAGTGGCTGCAGTTCCTTGTCACCCGCCACGCCCGCAACATCGTGATAGAGAGCTTCAAGGACAATCGCGAGGAGATCGCCGCGCGCGGGCGCCAGATGTTCGAGAACGAGCTGTCGAGCAACGGTATACCCAAGACCAAGAGGAATGTCCAGCGCATCCTCATCACCGCCCAGGTGCGTGACGTCGACGAGTTCTACTTCCGTCTCGGGCTCGGAGTGATCAAGCCGGGGACGATCGTGAAGGCCATCTTCCCCGAAGTGACACCCGTCACCACCCTTCGTCCGGAGCACATCAAAGTCAAGACGGACATACCTGGTGGCGGAAGGTTCGTACTGGCTTCCTGCTGCAATCCCATCCCCGGCGACCCCATCCTCGGTTTCCGCACGCCGGACGGCGTCGTGACCATACACAAGAAATCCTGTTCCGTGGCGGGAAGCATGGCCTCCAAGTACGGAGACATGGTCGTCATTCCCGAATGGGACATGTCGGACGGCAGCCAGGCTTTCCCGGTACGCATTTCCCTCCGCGGCATCGACAAGGTCGGCCTGCTGAACTCCATATCGCACTACATTTCCGAAGTACTCGGCGTGAACATGCGCAAGGTATACCTCGGATCCGAGGACGGGATATTCGAGGGCTACATTGAGATCCTCGTCCATGACAAGGAAGTGCTCGACTCGATCATCCAGAACCTGGGCCGCATCGACGGCATTCAAAAGATCGTCAGAACCGACATATGATGAAGAGAAGTATATTGTCAAGGTTTTTCCCGGCCATCCCCGTGGCGCTGGTGCTGGGCTCGATGATGTTCTCGCATTCGTGCGCGAACACCACCAAGGCCCCGTCCGGCGGCGCCAAGGATACGATACCTCCCAGGATCGTCAAATTCTCGCCGAGCCACAAGTCGGTGAACGTACCCGTGCATGGTACCACCTTCACCTTCACCTTCGACGAGTACGTGAACATCAAGAAAGCTTCCAATATCGTACTTTCCCCTCCACAGTCCCGCCCGCCCAAGAGCAGGATCAAGGGCAAGTCTGTGGTGGTGACCTTCGAGGAGGACCTGCTGCCGGACATGACCTACACGCTCGATTTCATCGACGCTCTGGCGGACAACAACGAAGGCAACGTCTTCCCCGGATTCACCTATGTCTTCTCCACGGGAAGTACCATCGACTCCCTCATGCTGACCGGCACCGTACAGGACTGCAACACGCTGGATCCCCTCAAGGGCATCACGGTCATGCTCTACAAGGACCACTCCGACTCAGCGTTGATGAAGGAGAAGCCTTTCGCCGTCACCAAGACAGATGACTGGGGGTTCTTCTGCCTGCGCAATATCAAGGACACTTCCTATCGCCTGTATGCAGTCAAGGACGGAAACGGGAACAACATGTACGACCCTTCAGACAATGAACTGATAGCTTTCGTCGATTCCCTCGTACGCCCCGTAACGGTAGTGAACGATACGCTTCCCGAGGTCAAGAAGCTCGACATGAAGGATACGGTGGCCTGCCTTGGACGCTGGAGCGAGTATGAGATGCACCTGTTCAGGGAGAAACCCAGCAGGCAGGCGATCGTCCGCAACGTGCGTGTCTCCGACCGGTCATCATTCATTACTTTCAACGCTCCCAACGCCCACATCGATTCGATGTGGATCCGCGGCGTTCCCGCCGGCAAGCTCATCACCCAGTTCAACATCCAGCGCGACAGCCTGGAGGTATGGGTCAACGACAAGGGCCGGCAGCCTGACACCCTGCACATGTTCGTGAACTACCGCAAGACCGATTCGCTCGGCAAGACCGTCCCCACCCTGGAGCATGTCAAGCTGTACTACTCGTCCGAGAGCGGTTCAGGACAATCCACGAGTGCCGCCTCCAGGAGTTCGAGGAGGGACATCAGGCACGAGGACACCATCTGCGTGTACAAGCTGACCGTCGAACCGGAAACGGTGGAACAGTACGGATACTCCCTGGAATTCACATATCCGATCATCAACGAGGGTTTCGATTCGCTCAGGCTGCGTTCGGTGAACCCGCGCCAGCAGGAAGAAGCCATGAAGTACAAGGTCATTCCTGACAGCACGAACATCCGGAAGTTCACCATCATGCCTGAGGGCAAGCTGCTCACCGGATACGACTATATCCTGAAGGTGCCTGCGCGCCGTTTCAGGGACATCAACGGATTCTACAACGACAGCACGGAGGTCAAGGTCACCCTTCCGACCGACGAGAAGCTCAGCACCCTGCACCTGGTCATGACCAACGTCCACCAGAAGTACATCATCGACTTCCTGACGGAAAAACGCGACAAGGTGCTGCGCCAGTACATCATAGACAGCGACCGGACCCTGGTTTTCCCCTATCTCAAGGCCGGCACGTACTGCATCCGCATCACTGAGGACATCAACCGCAATTCCATCGTGGACTCCGGTTCGCTGCTGCAGCACCGCCAGCCCGAGAAGGTCAAGTTCTTCAAGCTGAAGGATGATTTCCGCTTCGAAGTGATGGAGGCGGCTGAGATCGAGCAGACGATAGATGTCGGAGAATTATTCAAGGATTGAGAGATGAAAAAAGGACTGAAATACTGTTTCCTTCTCGCCTTGCTGCT
>JAFYZE010000128.1 GCA_017548805.1 Bacteroidales bacterium | reverse complement strand
TTCCAAAGAGTTCAGTACGGACTCCTGTATGCGGGTCGCTTGTTTCCTTTCCATGTCTTACAAAGATAAGTAAAATTCGTTATTTTTGCATAGCAGAATTGAAAGCTCCGATATGTCAGGAATAAACAAGGTCTTCAAGTTCGGCGGCGCTTCGGTAAAGGACGCCGCTGCAGTCCGCAATCTCGCAGATATCGTATCTGAAAGGCTGGATGACAACATCCTGCTCGTCGTCTCTGCCATGGGCAAGACGACCAATCTTCTGGAAAGGATACTTGCGGAATACCGGCGCAGTGACGGCACTCCGGGACCGGAGGCCATCCGGCCGCTTGTCGATTATCATCAGGAGATAATGTCCGGGCTTTTTCCAGATGCTTCACATCCAGTATACGGGGCGGTAGCCCGCCTTGTGGACGAGCTTCGCTCGCACCTTGAGGAACGGGAGCCGGACTACGACAGGCAGTATGACCGTACCGTCTGCTATGGGGAGTTGATATCCACGACTATAGTGAGCGCATATCTGGAGAGCCGGGGGATAACTTCCGTCTGGCTTGATGCGAGGCAGTACGTGGTCACGGACCGTGTGTTCCGGGCTGCCGGAGTGGACTGGGAGGAAACGGAGAGGCGCATAAGGCCCTTGAACGGGCGCAGTGTCCCCGGACAGGTGTTCGTCGTCCAGGGATTCATCGGCGGCACTGCCGATGGAGTCGATTCCACCACGCTGGGCAGGGAAGGTTCCGACTATACCGCGGCCATATTCGCCAACTGCCTGGATGCGGAGGAAGTCACTATCTGGAAGGACGTCAGCGGTCTGCTCAACGCCGATCCCAAGCGTTTCTCCGACACTGTGAAGATCCCGAGGATATCTTATTCCGAGGCTATTGAACTGGCTTTCTACGGCGCGACCATCATCCACCCCAAGACCATCAAGCCTCTGCAAAACAAGAATATACGCCTGAAGGTGCAGTCATTCCTCGATCCTTCGTCAGACCCTACCGTCATTGACGGGAGCGAGGATGCGCGGTCGTTCTCGCGTGAGGCTCCGGTCCCTTCGTACATAGTCAAGGACCGCCAGGTGCTTGTCTCGATCTCGCCTCGTGATTACTCGTTCATGAACGAGCACAATCTCCAGATCATCTTCGCGACCTGCGATGAGCTCCATATCCATGCGAATATGATGCAGACCTCCGCGCTCATGCTCTCCATCTGCTTCGACTACGACGAAGCGAAGCTCAAGGGTCTGCTCTCCAGGCTGTCGGACCGTTTCAGCGTCAAGTACAATCTCGGACTCCAACTGTTCACGGTGCGTCATTACCGCCAGGAAGGCCCCACCCCGACGGAGGAGGCCTTCCTGGACCGCAAGAACATTATCGTCAAGCAGGGGAGCCGAAGCACCCTTCAGTATGTGCTGGAGCCGCTTCTGATCTAGCGTCCGACCGTCAGGTTGAGGCCGGCCTTGAGGGAGAGGTTGAAGGGGTGCTCCGTGTTGTAGGTCGGCAGTTTAGTTTCCGTAAACCAGTAGGAAAGCTCGGGGGCGAGGAATATGCCCAGCCGGGGCGTGAAATCGTACTGGACGGCGGCGCTCCCGACTGCGGCAAGCTGGATGCCGGGTTCCTTGAACCGTTCTCCGTATCGCAGCGCCAGTATGCATTTTTCGGCCTTCGCTCCCGCGCTGATGGAAAGTGAAGTATGCGGGGATGTGTCGAAACGCCATCCCAGCTTGAGGGGGATGCCCAGTGAATGCAGCGACTGGCTGGTAACTGCGAACGACGTGGAATGCAAGTATGAATAATACAGTCCGCTCTCAAGGAACAGATGCTTGTCAAGGGGCAGCGTTACAGCCAGCCCGGCTATGATCGGCTTGGAATGGTTGAGTCCCCCGTTGAGGTTGTATGGATCGTTGGTGTATCGTACGGGATTGAACCCCTGTGGATTCTCAGGGTTGTAGGTGACCCCTTCGTTACCTTCGCCGGAGCCGTTCTTGCCGTTGCTGTCGTTTGACAAGCTTCCTGCACCGGACGGGTTGACAAAGACACTCTGATCCAAATACTTCAAACCGGTCTGCATGACGTCGTTGGAGAATATGCCAGTATAGTCGTTATTCTTGAAAGAAGAAGCAGAAGGCATTCCCGCTGCATAGACGGCGGCAGTGAAGCTGCTGTGACGCCTCCTGGTATCATCTTGGGAAAGGAACTCTTCCATGGTCATCGCCGGTTCAGTATATGTCTGAACTGACTGTACGGTCCGTTCTGACCTGCTGTCTCTCACGGACTTTTCGTTCCGCAAGGGTTCTTGTGCTTGGCTCGGAGTGACATGTCCTCCGGCTTGACCGGCCACCTCTTTCTGCACGGTAGGAACGGTAGTGACAGGAGCGGGGACAGGTATCGGGTCTTTGTTAGGCGTGGCTGTAGCGATGGGTGCGGCGACAGGCCTTGTAACAGGATTTGCAACAGGCTTTGATTCCTGGACGGTTATCTGCTCGGCGAGCGGGGCGGCGGGTGTCGGGACGACATCGACGCGCCCGGGAGCCTGGGTCGCGGTGTGTGGCGCCGTCGCGTCCCCTGTGGGACGCAGGAAGAGGACGGCGGCCAGGGCGGCGGCAGCCGCGGCGCCGATGGCACCGCCCCAGGCCAGCCGCCGCACCTTGCGTGGC
>JAFYZE010000127.1 GCA_017548805.1 Bacteroidales bacterium | reverse complement strand
GAGAGCGAGCGCCACCGCTTCGACGCCACCGTCTCGATGCGCGACCTCTGGGAGACCTACCTCCCGGCCATCCGCACCATCGTCAAGGACGCCGGCGTCCAGGAGGTCATGTGCGCCTACAACCGCTATGAGGGCGAGCCCTGCTGCGGCAGCGACCGTCTCCTGACCGAGATCCTCCGCAACAAGTGGGGCTATGACGACATCATCCTCTCCGACTGCGGCGCCATCAACAACTTCTACACCCGCGGCCAGCACGAGACCCATCCCGACGCCGCCACCGCCAGCGCCGACGCCGTCCTCTCCGGCACCGACCTCGAGTGCGGCACCAGCTACAGGTCCCTGCTCGAGAGCATGGAGAAGGGCCTCATCAGCGAGGCTGACCTCGATGCCGCCCTTACCCGCATCTTCCGCGGCCGCTTCGAGCTCGGTATGTTCGATCCTGAGGAGAGCATGCCTTGGGCCGGCCTTGACGCCAGCGTCATCAGCAACGCCGAGCACACCGCCCTCGCAGAGAAGGCTGCCCGTGAGGCCATGGTCCTCCTGAAGAACAACGGCATCCTCCCTCTCTCCAAGGACATCAAGAAGATCGCCATCGTCGGTCCTAACGCCGACAATGCTTCCGTCCACAACGGCAACTACAATGGTACCCCTACACCCGAGCACACCGTCTCCATCCTCGAGGCTATCCGCAGGGAGGTTCCCAATGCCGAGATCATCTATGAGCAGGGTTGCGAACTCGCCGATCCCCTCATGACCGAGAACAAGCTTGGCGCCCTCAACGGCGGCAAGGGTATCCACGCCGACTTCTTCAACAACACCAAGTTCGACGGCGCTCCCGTCGCTTCCGGTGACTACAATGCCATCAACATGCGCACCTATGGTGACTATCGTTTTGCCGAGGGTGTCAATGCCACCGACTTCGGTGTGCGCCTGAGCGGCAAGTATGTTGCCGACTTCACCGGCCCTCTCACCTATGCAGTACGCGGAATGGGCGGCTACAAGCTCACCGTCAACGGCAAGACCATCGAGGAGCAGAAGGAAGATCCCACTCTGCGCATCAACCGCAGGGCTATCATCCCTGAGAAGTCCTTCCCTGTGGTAGCAGGCCGCACCTACGATATCCAGCTCGAGTACACCAAGGGTCCCGAGGGCTCCGCTTTCCTCATGGTCGATCTCTGCAGGCGTTATCCCGCCCAGTTCGCCGAGGTTGCCAAGAAGGCCTCCGCAGCCGATGTCATCATCATGGTCGGCGGTCTTTCCGCCCAGCTTGAGGGTGAGGAGATGATGGTTCCTTACGAGGGATTCTCCGGCGGTGACCGTACCAGGATCGAGCTCCCTCCCGTACAGAAGAATCTCCTTGACGCTCTCGATGCCACCGGCAAGCCCGTCGTGTTCGTGAACTGCACCGGTTCCGCCATCGCATTCGCCGAGGTCGAGGATGAGTATGACGCTCTTCTCCAGGCATGGTATGCCGGCCAGGCTACCGGTCTCGCAGTGGCTGACGTCCTCTTCGGAGACTACAACCCTGCCGGAAGGCTTCCTATCACCTTCTACAAGTCCACTTCCCAGCTGCCTGACTTCCACGATTACAACATGGAGGGCCACACCTACCGCTACTTCCGCGGCGAGCCTCTCTATGCCTTCGGTTATGGTCTGTCCTACACCACCTTCGAGTATGGTGAGGCCACCCTGTCCAAGGCTTCTGTCAAGGCCGGCAACAGTGTCGACATCACCATCCCGGTCAAGAATACCGGTGCAGTCGCAGGTGACGAGGTCGTCCAGGTCTATGTGAAGAGTCTTGACAATCCCGATGCTCCGATCAAGTCCCTCAAGGGCTTCAAGCGCGTCAACATCGCTCCCGGCCAGCAGGTCAGCGTGAAGATCACCCTCGACAAGGGCGCCTTCGAGTACTATGACGCAAGCATCGACGAGCTTTCGGTCAAGCCCGGCAAGTACCAGCTCCTCTATGGTTCTTCGTCCAGGGACGAGGACCTCAAGGCTGCAGCTTTCGAGGTGATCTAAAGACTATTTTTCCTGCCGGATCCGCTTTACGAAAGCCGAAGGGGAAATGTTGAATTGCTTCTGGAAGCTTGTAGTGAAGTAGGAAGGTGACGAGAACCCTACAAGGTACGCCACTTCATTGATCCGGTACTTCTGCGAAGACAGCATCTCTGCCGCCTCCTTGAGGCGGCAGAGTCGTATATACTCGTTGATATTCAGGCCGGTATTGGCCTTGATCTTGCGATAGAGCGTCGACTTGCTGGTGCCGAGGATGGTGGTGAGGGCTTCGATGTTGAGGTCCTGCTCGGAGAGGTGCTTCATGACTTCCGAATGCAGTTTCTCCATGAACTCGTTGTCCACGGTGCCGGCGGTGACGCTGCTGTAGTGCGACAGCGGGGATTCGGTGAATTGCTTGAAGGATATCTCCTTGTTCTTGAAGAGGTTGGCGATGTTGGCCTTCAGGAGGTCGATCGAGAAGGGCTTCTCGATATAGCCGTCGGCACCCATGCGCAGCGTCTCGATGCGCGTCTCCACGCCGACTGCCGCCGTGAGGAGGATGACAGGGATGTGGCAGAGTTCGACATCGCTCTTGATGCGGTTGCAGAGTTCGCACCCGTCCATGACGGGCATCATGATGTCGCTGATAACGAGGTCCACTTTCTGCTCCTGGACCATCCTGAGTCCTTCCTCGCCATTGGATGCGAGCAGGGTGTTGTATTCGCCCGACAGTTCCTTGCCGAGATAATACCTCATCTCGGAAGAGTCTTCGACAACGAGGATGGTATGACGGGTGTTGTCGATCTCGAAAGCCATGTCTCCGCTCTCTTTCTCCGCGCCTTCCTCCTTGAGGACGGCCTGTTCCGCCTGTTCCTTGGGAATCACGAGCACGAATGAGTTGACATCCTTCCTGTTCTCGTCGAGGTAGAGGCGTCCGTTGTGGAGTTCCGCGAGGGTCCTGGCGAATGGGAGTCCGAGCCCGGTACCCTTGCTGCCGGCTATCTGGTCGTTGGACATCTTGACCTGGTAGAACGGCTCGAAGATCTTCTCCCTGTCCTTTTCTGCGATGATGGGGCCGTTGCTGTCCACGCGGAAGATCACATTGCCCCCGGCCTCGTCTTCCGACAGGCTGATGTTGATGCGGTTCTTTCCGTATTTGACCGCGTTGGAGATGAGATTGGTGAGGATCTTCTGGATGCTGTCGGGAGCGCACATGGCCATGACCGGGCCTTCCGGCACGTCGATGTCCATCGCGATGTGCCTTTCCTGCACGGTGGTGGTGAAATAGTCACAGGACTTGCGCAGGATGGCCTTCATATCCTCTTCGGTGAAGTTCAGCTTGAGTTCCTTCTGCTCCATCTTGCGCAGGTCGAGGAGCTGGTTGGTGAGCTCCAGGAGCCTGGAAGCGTTTGCCTGGATGGTGAACATGTCCTCCTTGGCGCTCTCCTTGTAGCCTTCGCTGGCAATGATCTTGTCAAGGGGCATCTTGATCAGGGAGAGGGGAGTGCGGATCTCGTGCGTGAGGTTGGTGAAGTACTTGATCTTGGCGTCGTATATCTCCTTCTGCTTGTCGTTCTCCATCCTTGCCATCTGGCTCTCGCGCTCGAGTTTCCTCCTGCGTCCGAACGCGTTAATCGCAAGATAAAGGAGTCCCAGTGCCAGGAGAAAATACAGGACCTTGGCCAGAAGCGTCTGGAATAGAGGAGGTTGTACCGCAATCTCAAGGGTCTTGTGCGCCTCGGGGCGGTCGTCTCCGATTATTCCGACATTGAAAACATAGCGGCCCGGCTCGATGCCGGTGAAAGTGGCGCTGTTGCCGGAGGTCGTACCCCTGAGGGTCTTGCCTCCGTGCTTCAGGGAGTACTCGAACTGCGAGGTCAGGATGCTGGAATAGACCGGAGCGCCAAATCCTATTTCGAGGGTGGAAATGTCGTCGTATTTGACCTTGATGCGGTTGGATGTATAATAGGAATGGCCGGGGGTCGACAGTTGCGTCTCTTTGTCGAGTGTCCTTGCCGTAATACCGGTGATCATGAGGTCGCTGTTGGACGCCTGCGATTTCAGCAGGGCGGGAGAGAAGGCGGTGAGGCCGTCGGTCGAGCCCATGTAGACGGTGCCGTTGGGAGCCGTATAAGCGGCTCCGTATGAATACTGGTTGACGGTAACGTGCGACTCGTCAAAGTAGGAAGTGGAGAATCTCTCGGTCTCGGGGTCCAGTTGTGCCAGGCCGTGGGTGGTGGATACCCAGAGCTTGCCGTCCCTGTCCTCAGCGATGGCGCAGGTGACATTGGAGGGGAGACCGTCGGCCTTCGTGAGGTTGCGGAGGCCCAGTTTGTCCGTCGTCCAGTCCCGGGAGGTGAAAGTGAGGCCGCCGCCTTCGGTGGTGATCCATATCCTATTGCCGCTGTCCTCTAGGAAAGAAGTTATATGATTAGACTTGATGCCCTGTCCTTCATTGGAGGTGTTGACTCTTCGTATGAGGTGCAAGTCCTTGTCCAAAAGCCAGATACCGCTTCCATAGGTCCCTACCCAGAGGTTCTCCCTGCTGTCCTGGAACAGCGCATGGATGAAATAGTCTCCGAGGGCGTCGACCTTGTCGAATGCATCTTTCCCGGGATTGTAAACGAAGAGTCCTTCGTGGGTACCCACGACGATCTTGCCGTCCTTCATTCCGTACTGGCGTATGACATGGTCGTTGGGGAAGCTGTAGTGGCTGACGATCTTCCTCTGGTCAGGACGGTATCTGAACAGTCCGTTTCCATATGTGGCTATCCAGAGCTCGCTTCCAACGCGTTTCACGTCCTGTATGTTGTAGAATGCTCCTTTCGGCTCCGAGAAATGCGTCATCTCACGCGTCTTGGGATCGAAGAACTCGAGCGCGCCGTCCTCGGTGCCTATCCAGAGACCTCCGGACGGTGCGGGGCAGATGGACCTGACTATGCTGCCGCGGATGGATCCCGGCGCGTCGTTCACATAAAACAGCTGATAGGAATCGCGCTTGTCCAGCCAGAGGTTAAGTCCCTTGTAGAAAGTTCCGGCCCAGACATTTCCTTCGCGGTCGGCCGTAAGCTTCATGACATAGCTGGCCGAGATGGCGTGCATGTCCGAGGCGGACTCCTGTATGTGGGCCACGGTCCTGTCCCTGTCCGAGCAGACGAAAACACCGGTCTCCGTTCCTATCCAGAACTCGCCCGGAACGCGCTCCAGAAGGCACAGGATGCTTCGTGGTTCGTCATAGTGGAAGACCTTCCTGGCGTTGTCGGTCTCAGGGTCCAGGAGGATGACATCATTGCCTGTGGTAAATGCGAGGATGTTCGCTGACGATGTGCCGGCTATCAGGTTGATTCCGTCCTGCTCCTGGAGATCGAACCGGTCCGTCCTGTTGTCATAACGGTAAAGCCCTCCTTCGGATGAGGATACCCAGATGGTACCGAAACTGTCCG
>JAFYZE010000020.1 GCA_017548805.1 Bacteroidales bacterium | reverse complement strand
GCAAGGGCGCGTTCAAGGTGGCGTTCTCCATCACCGGCTCCGCGCTCGAGCAGTTCGACCGCTACGCTCCGGAGGTAATCGACAGCTTCCGCCGTCTGGCGGAGACCGGCAGCGTTGAGTTCCTCGGCGAGACCTATTACCATTCCCTCGCTTCGCTCGCATCCCATGCCGAGTTCAAGCACCAGGTCGAGAAGCACAAGGCCGCCATCGAGCAGTACTTCGGCGTTACGCCCGTATCGTTCCGCAACACCGAGCTCGTCTATTCCGATGCCATCGGCGATGCCGTCTATGACCTCGGCTACAAGACCATGCTCACTGAAGGCGCCCGTCACATCATGGGTTGGAGGAGCCCCAACTATATCTACACCAATGATTTGCAGCCCAAGCTCAAGCTCCTCCTCAGGAACTACCAGCTCAGTGACGACATCGCCTTCCGCTTCTCCAACCAGGGTTGGGAGGACTGGCCTCTCACTACCGAGAAGTATGTCGACTGGCTCAAGAGCGCCGTCGCAGACGGTGGCGACATCATCAACCTCTTCATGGATTACGAGACCTTCGGAGAGCACCAGAGCGCCCAGAGCGGCATCTTCGACTTCATGCGCGCCCTCCCTAAGACCGTCATCGCCGACGGCACCTTCGAGTTCGTCACGCCTGCCCGCGCGGCCCGCAAGCACAAGGCTATCGACGCCCTCTCGGTTCCCGAGGCTATCTCGTGGGCGGACGAGGAGCGCGACGTCACCGCATGGCTCGGCAACGAGCTGCAGAACGACGCCTTCTCCAAGCTCTACGGCCTTACCGAGAAGCTTTCGATCCTGAACGATCCCGTCCTGTGGTCCGACTTCGGACACCTGCAGGAGAGCGACCACCTTTACTACATGTGTACAAAATTCTTCTCCGACGGAGAAGTGCACAAATACTTCAATCCGTATGACACCCCCTATGAAGCCTTCATCAACTACATGAACGTGCTGAGCGACTTCATCATCCGTACGGATGAGGCATACGAACTTAAAACGAGCGAAAACAATTGATGAACAAAAAGCTACTTAGCCCCGACTACCTATTCGAAGTCAGCTGGGAAGTCTGCAACAAGGTAGGCGGGATCTATACGGTGATCTCCACCAAGGCCCTTCATCAGAAGGCTATGCTCGGGAGACGCCACATCATGGTCGGACCGGATGTCTGGATGCAGACGGAGGACAATCCCGATTTCATCGAGGATGCCGCCCTGTACCGCAACTGGAAGGCCAAGGCTGCCGAGGAGGGCATCCGCGTCCGTATCGGACGCTGGAACGTCCCCGGCAAGCCCGTAGCCATCCTCGTCGACTACAAGCAGTTCCTTCCAAAGCAGGACCAGGTCCTGGCGGAATACTGGAAACGTTTCGGAGTGGACTCCCTGACGGGAAACTGGGATTACAAGGAGAATGCGCTCTTCGGCTATGCAGCCGGAAGGGTCATCGTGAGCTTCTACCGCTACAACCTCTACTCCACCGACAAGGTGGTGGCCCAGTTCCACGAGTGGCAGACCGGCGCCGGCCTCCTTTATATCAAGGATGCCGGCATCCCTGTGGCTACCGTATTCACCACGCATGCCACCATGATGGGCCGCTGCATCTGCGGCAACAACCTTCCCCTTTACAAGAATCTTGAAGGCTATGACGGCGACGAGATGGCGAGACGCTTCGGTGTCGTCGCCCGTCACTCGCTCGAGAAGATGTCCGCGCGCAACGCCGACGTGTTCACCACGGTGAGCGACATCACCGCACGCGAGTGCAAGCAGTTCCACGGCCGTCCGGTGGACATCGTGACCCCGAATGGCTTCGAGAACAGCTTCACCCCGGCTACCGATGAGGAGTGGAATGACAAGCGGGCCGAAGCCCGCAAGAGGCTCATCTCCGTCGCCTCCGCAATGTGCGGCGCAAAGGTTCCGGAGAGCGCAGTGCTCGTGGGCATCGGCGGTCGCTACGAATACCGCAACAAGGGTATCGACGTATTCATCGACGCCCTGGCGAAGCTCAAGAACACCGATCTGGGAGGCAGGGAAGTCCATGCCTTCATCATGATACCGAGCGGCCACAACGGCCCGGACCGCGGACTCATGCAGAAGCTCGCCTCTGGCAGCGGGGACTATACCACGCAAGTGTCGCACGCCCTGATGAACCCTGAGTGGGATACTGTCACCCGGCGTTTCGACGAGGTCGGCCTGTGCAACCTTCCCAAGGACAACGTCAAGGTCTATTTCGTGCCTTCCTATCTCAATGGCACCGACGGTATCTTCAACATGAAGTACTATGACCTTCTCGTCGGCCTGGACGCCACGCTGTTTCCTTCGTACTATGAGCCGTGGGGCTATACGCCTCTGGAGAGCCTTGCTTTCAGCGTTCCCACGCTCACCACTTCGCTGGCCGGCTTCGGCCAGTGGGTGAGGGATTATTACGGCAAGGACCACCCCGGCATCGCCGTGGTGGACAGGGACGACGACAATTATTTCGAGGTCGTCGATGCGGTCGCCGCACGCGTGCGGGAGATCGCGGGCCTCGACGAGGCCGGGAGGCTCCGTTACCGCGCTTCCGCCAGGGACGTGGCCGATATCGCTCTCTGGGAGAATCAGATCAAGTTTTACAACCAAGCCTATTCGAAGGCCATCGAAAAGGTTATCGAAAGGATGGGAAAGTATCCGTCCGTCAAAGAAGAAAAGAAAATG
>JAFYZE010000126.1 GCA_017548805.1 Bacteroidales bacterium | reverse complement strand
TTCACTAACTTTGTAGTCAGTGACGGTCTGCGAGTTGCAGGCCAGTCCCGCTGTGATGAGCGGGATGACATAGAGGGCCCTGAGTCCCCGCAATGTCACGCTTTTTGGTTTTGACATCATAGTGATTCGATTTTTAAGGATACTGTGATTAAAGCTGTTAGTGATGGAGTAGCCGCTCGCACTGACAGCTTTTCTTATTAGTGAGTATTGATATTCCCTGATATTCGCGCCCTCGCGCAGGACGGCGTCGTCCGCTTCGTATTCGTAGACCGCACGAAGGTCGTCCTTCAGCATCCGCATTATAGGGTTGAACCACTGCATCGAGGAGAGGATGTCGATGAAGAGCAGGTCGCGCGCGTGTCCGAGGCGGATGTGCGCGCGCTCGTGCTTGACGATATGATTGTTGCCGCAGTCCTCGCGGGAGAGGACGATCCATTTCATCCAGCTGAACGGGGCGATGTCGCGGTCGAGGATGACCAGGGTGGTGCCGTCCTCCTGAGGGCGTGCCTCACCGGAACGGATGATGCGGTAAATCTGGAACAGTTCGACGACGATCCTTGCAAGGCAGAAAAAGACGCCTGCGAAATAAATCACCGCCAGGGCGGCGGGCAGCCAGCTGCCGTTTACGGCAGCGGCAGGCGCCTCCGCCGCGGCCGTGGCTGCGGCAGCAGCATCGGTCGCGGCCTGCGGCAAGGCCGGCAACGCCGGCAGGACCGGCACGGCCGCCCCCGCCGCCACCTCCACCGTCCGGTGGAAGGTCAGCACGCAGAAGGGGAGGACAAATGACACTATCACGCTGGCGGTCAGCACGATACGGTTGAGCCTGTGGAGGGTCTCCCGGCTCAGCAGCAAGCGGTAGCAGATGTAGAACACTGCCAGCAGCAGCGCCACCTTGGCTTCGTATATTACAAGATTCAACATGGCGGATGGTTATTTGTCCTTGCGTTCTATGAGGTCGATGATCTCCTTGAGCTCGTCCAGGTCCATCTTCTTGTCCTCGACGAAATGGAGGACAAGGCTTGAGTACGACTTGTCGTAATACTTGTCCACGACATCCCCGATGGTGATGCCGTGGTAGTCGCGCTCGCTGATGGCCGGTTTGTAGAGGAAGGTGTTGGCGATGGGCCTGCGCTGCAGGAATCCTTTCTCCTCGAGGAATCCCACCTGCTTGGAGACTGTGGTATAGCCGGGCTTCGGCTCAGGGAAAGAGTCCACCAGCTCCCTGATGCAGAGCTCTCCCTTCTGCCAGAAGATGTTCATTATCTCCTCTTCCTTTGCCGTGAGTTTCTGTTTCATAACATCGATTGTGTTTTGTCCTCACGACAAATATAGACAAATATTTTAAACTACGAAACTTTTTCGTAGATTTTGTTATAAAATTTCTTTGTCCTTTAAAAGTATTGCCTGGAGCGGAGAGTGTTGCCTAGCGGACGACGATGGCTTCGCGGTCGGGACCGACGGAGATGATGCGGACGGGGCAGCCGGTCTCCTTCTCGATGAAGGCGATGTAGTCCTTGAGCTGCTGAGGGAAGTCGTCATATTTGCGGACGCCGCAGATGTCGCACTCCCAGCCGGGGAATTCCTTGTACACCGGGGTGACCTCCTCTCCGTTCTCGAAGGGGAAGTAGTCCTTCTGCTTGCCGTTGATCTCGTAAGCGGTAGCGACCTTGATGGTCTTGAAGGTGTTGAGGACGTCGGCCTTCATCATGATGAGCTCGCTGACGCCGTTCATCATCACGGCGTACTTGAGCGCCACGAGGTCCAGCCAGCCGCAGCGGCGCGGGCGGCCCGTGGTGGCGCCGAACTCGTGGCCGATCTGGCGGAGGCTCTCGCCCGTCTCGTCGAAGAGTTCGGTCGGGAACGGGCCGCTGCCGACGCGCGTGCAGTAGGCCTTGAAGATGCCGAACACCTTGCCGACGCGGTTAGGGGCTACGCCGAGGCCGGTGCAGACGCCGGCGGTCATGGTATTGGATGAAGTGACGAATGGATATGTACCGAAATCGATGTCGAGCATGGAGCCCTGTGCTCCCTCGGCGAGGACGGGAACGCCCTGCTCCAGGTACTCGTTCATCACGAGCTCGCTCTCGATGAACGGGAAGCGCCTGAGGTCCTCGACCGCCTGCATCCACTGCTTCTCGTAGTCGGTGATGTCGAACTGGAAGTCATACTGCGCCAGCAGGCCGAAATGCTTCTTCTTCAGGGCATCATACCTGTTCTGGAACTCAGGGGACAGGATGTCGCCGATGCGCAGGCCGTTGCGGCCGGTCTTGTCCATGTAGGTCGGGCCGATGCCCTTGAGGGTGGAACCGATCTTTGACTTGCCCTTGGCGGCTTCGCTCGCGGCATCGAGCATGCGGTGGGTGGGGAGGATGAGGTGGGCGCGCTTGGAGATGACGAGCTTGGCGGTGATGTCACCGGCCTTCTGCTCGATGGCGCGGATCTCGTCCATCAGGATGACGGGGTCGATGACCACGCCGTTGCCGATGACGTTGATCGTGCCCTCGCGGAAAATACCGGAAGGTACGGTGTGAAGCACGAATCCGTCGCCGTCGAATACCAGCGAATGTCCTGCGTTGGGACCTCCCTGGAAACGTGCAATGACTTTGTAATCAGGAGTTAATACGTCAACGACCTTGCCTTTGCCCTCGTCGCCCCACTGGAGCCCGAGTACCACATCGATCTTGTTGGTTTTCATATATACACTACTTGTTGTCCAAAAAACAAGTAAATAT
>JAFYZE010000125.1 GCA_017548805.1 Bacteroidales bacterium | reverse complement strand
GTCTCGTTCATCACTTCGGTCGGTGTGAACACCAAGCACGTGGCCTACGGCAACAACCGCGGAGATTACACCGTGATCCCCGGCGGTATCGTTCCGGGCCTCATGATGATGAATCCAGACTTCTTGGAGCACAAGGACGACTACCCGTTCCACTGGGGCGAGAACGAGTGCTGCACCCGCAACGTGCCGCAGTTCGTGATGCTCACCATCGGTGCCGAGGAGATCACCAAGGCTCTTAACAAGAAGAAATAATAAAGCGAATCGCTATGAAAACCTTTACCCTTAAGCACGTCGCTGTGGCGGCCGCCGCGCTCATTGCGCTGGGCGGCTGCTGCGGCACGTCAGTGCCCGGCCCCCTCACGACGGGGGAGGACACCATAGTCTCGACCAAATACGGCAAGGTCCAGGGCTATAACGACGCCGGCATCTATTCCTTCAAGGGCATCCGCTACGCCAAGGCGGAGCGCTTCATGCCCCCGGAGTATCCTGACTCTTTCGACGGAGTCATGAAATGCCAGGTCTATGGCCCCAAGGCCATGCAGAACCAGAATGTCCGCTGGAACACTCCTACGGACTACGACTTCGGATTCCAGTTCAAGATCGAGTTCCTGAGCGAGGACTGCCAGGTCCTCAATGTCTGGACTCCCGCCCTGGACGGCAAGAAGCGTCCGGTATTCGTGTGGATACACGGAGGCGGCTATGCCAACGGCTCCGCCATTTTCCTTCCTGCGCAGGACGGGCGCTCGCTGGCCGAGAAGGGCGATATCGTCGTGGTGACGGTCAACCACCGTCTCAACATCCTGGGTTACATTGACTTGACCGCCCTAGGCGGTAAGTATTCCGAGTCGGTGAACCTCGGCATGCAGGACCTCGTCAAGGCGCTCGAATGGGTGCATGACAACATCGAGGCCTTCGGCGGCGATCCCGGCTGCGTGACCATCGGCGGCCAGTCCGGTGGCGGCGGCAAGGTGTCCACGCTCATGGCCATGCCTTCGGCCCAGGGCCTGTTCCACCGTGCGGTGGTCCAGAGCGGCTCGACGCTCAGGCAGTCCTTGCCCGAGCAGTCGCAGGCTCTAGGCCTCGCCGTCCTCGAGGAACTCGGGCTCACGCCCGAGACCGCGGACAAACTTGCCGAGGTGCCATACGACGAGCTTGAGGCGGCCGGCAACCGCGCTTCCCGCAGGGTAGGAGGGCGTTTCGCTCCCGTCGTGGACGGGAAGTACCTTATCCAGCATCCTTTCGATCCGGCCGCACCCGAGTGCAGCCGTGACGTCCCGATGCTGATCGGCTCCAACCTGAACGAGTTCTGCTATACCAACAACGTGCAGTTCACCGTGGACGAGCGCGCCCGTGCCGGCGTCATTTCGCAGGCTACGGTCAAGGCCGCCCAAGGCGGCGCCCCGGCCTATGTCTATCTCTTCGAGTGGCAGTCGGCCGTCAACGACGGCGCTCTCGCCGCATGCCATGGCATGGAGCTCCCGTTCATGTTCAACAACGTCGCCGTCCAGCGCGAGATGACCGGCGGAACCAAGGAGGCCTACAAGATGGCCGACCGCGTGAGTTCCGCCTGGATCAGCTTCATCCGCAACGGCGATCCCAACACGAAGAAACTCCCTAAATGGGAGCCCTTCAGTGCTGAAAACGAGGCCACGATGGTCCTCGACAATGTCAGCAAAATGCAATACAAGGATTGATAACTTTTTGAAATGAAGAAGATTAGTGTTCTTTTGGCAGGGCTGTCTCTGTTGGTATTGGCCCTGTCGTGCAAGCAGGCCGTTCCCGGCCAGGTCAAGGTCACGGGCGGCTTAATCCAGGGTGAAGTCACCGAAGACATGTGCATCTACAAGGGCATTCCTTTCGCTGCGCCGCCTGTCGGCGACCTCCGTTGGAAAGAGCCGCAGCCCGTCATCCCATGGGAGGGCGTGAGGGATGCGCTGGAATTCGGTCCAGGCCCCGTCCAGGGCATGAATTTCCCGGGCTCCAACAACAGCGAAGACTGCCTCTACCTGAATGTCTGGTCTCCTGCCAAGACCCCGAAGGACAAGCTTCCCGTATTCGTATGGATCTACGGAGGAGGCTTCTCGATGGGCTCTTCGTCACAATATGACGGCCGTCCGCTTGCGGAGAAAGGTGTCATTCTCGTGACGATCAACTACCGTGTCGGCCAGCTCGGATATTTCGCTTATCCCGAACTTACTGCAGAGAGCCCGCATCATGTCTCCGGCAACTACGGTATCATGGACCAGATCGCTGCCTTGCAGTGGGTCCATGACAATATCGCGGCCTTCGGCGGCGATCCCAAGAAGGTGACGATCTTCGGAGAGTCCGCCGGCGGTATCTCCGTGAGCATGCTTTGCGCATCTCCTCTTGCCAAGGGCCTGATCAGCGGCGCCATCTCGCAGAGCGGCGGTTCCTTCGGCCCTGTCCGCCATCATTCCTATCCGGGCGAGAACATGAAGACCCTGGAGATGGCTGAGCAGGACGGCGTCAAGTATGCCGAATCTCTCGGAGCCTCGTCGCTGGCCGAACTGAGGGCGATGGACGCCAATGCCTTCGCGCGCCAGCGCGTAGTGACCGGCGGCGCCTGGCCCATCGTGGACGGCTATGTGATTCCCGACGACCAGTACCGCATGTACGAGAACGGCAATTTCAACGACGTGAACGTCCTGATAGGATACAACTCCGATGAAGGCGCGAGCTTCGGCAGCAGCAGCGTTCCCGAGGAGCATGTCGCTGCGGTGGAGGAGCGCTACGGCCCTTACGCTGAGAAGCTTCTGGAGGCCTATCCTCTTGACGGCAGCTCGGTAGTGCCCAAGTCCGCCCGCGACCTCGACCGCGATGCATCCTTCGGCTGGCATACCTGGAGCTGGGCCCGTCTCCAGTCCGAGAAGGGCAAGGCCAATGTGTACATGTATTACTTCGACCAGCATCCCGACTATCCGGAAGGCTCGCCTCAGTACGGACACGGATCGCCTCACGGCCAGGACGTCGACTATGTCTTCAAGAGCCTGAGGCGTGAGAATCTCCCGACGGACGGCTACCTCTCCGAGACCATGGCCACCTACTGGACCAATTTCGCCAAGAATGGCGATCCGAATGGCGAGGGTCTTCCCGAGTGGCCGAAGTTCACGAAGGACAACCACGTGACGATGGTCCTGACAGGCTCAGGCCCTCATCCTGAGGCAATTCCTGACGAGGATGCCATGTGGGTGCTCAACGAGTACTTCGAGTGGCGCCGCTCGCCCGAAGGCGCCGCCTGGGCCGCCTCCCAGCCGTAGTATTCTACCAAATAGGATTGAAGAAGTCCGGAAATCCAGCAATTTGCTGAATTTCCGGACTATTTCGATACCCGCTTCCGTGCCGCGAGTGGCACGTCCCGGGACATGTCAGCGCCCCGAGGAATGGATAAACTACACCAGGAAAGTGGCGACGAGGGCGAGGATGGCGTAGAGCTCCGGGTAGGCGGCGAGGATCATCGTGTTGGTCTGGACATCGTGTCCCTGGCCCATTCCGACAATACCGTTCGCGCAGACCTGGCCCTGGCGGATGCCGGAAAGCAAGCAGACGATGCCGACTCCGAGACCGACACCGAAGAAGAGGGGTCCGTTGGTGGTGACATCCTTGCTGGTCAGCCAGATGATGAATGCCAGGAAGCCGTAGAGACCCTGGGTGGCGGGCATTGCGGAGAGGATCATATAACCGGAGAACTTTTCGGGGTTCTTCTTCATAGCGCCTTCTGCAGCATTTCCGGCGATGGTCGTACCGAATGCGCTTCCGATTCCGGAGAGGCCCAGCATCAGGCCCAGTCCGAGGTATCCAAGAATTTCGTTCATAAGTCAGAGGTTTTTGTTATTATTTGTTAATTATTTCAACGGACGATAGTCACGGCCCGTCCCTTCGTAACCGCTGTTCTTGAAGTACTCTACGAACGTGAGTCGGAGCGGGTGTACGAATGCGCCAAGACATGAGAGGGCAAGGTTCAGGACATGGCCGATAAGCAGGATGATGATGAAAAGCAGGAAGTTGACACCGGGGAGTTTGATGCCAAGCGTCATTCCTGCAAGGGTATTGAAGGTGTTGCCGAGCATTCCGCCTGCAAGGCCTAGGGCGTACAGACGAAGGTAGCTGAGGACGTCTCCCATAAGGCCGGTAACAGTGTTGTAGGTGGACCAGAGGCCGGAACCGACATTGAGGAGGGGATTGCGGTGAAGGTCGTTGAGGAAGAAAATACCCAGGCCGGAAACGATGCCCAGGACAATCAAAATGATCTTCACTACCGGCATGTCGATCACTCCCAGCAGGGCGAGGCCTCCGGTGATGACAGAGCCGACTATCAGCAGCGTCCATCCCCAGGTGCTGATGCACTTGGTGAATCCGAACCTGGAAGTGTGGCATATAGCTTTTACGATCGTGGCGAGGCAGATATGGAAGATACCGACTCCGACGGCGAGCACCATCTGGGCGTCATATCCGGCAATGCTGCCGCTGACCATGCATCTTTTCAGCCACTGGGGCACCCATTCGGCGGTGTAGAGGTTGATGCCGAAGAAAGTGTGAAGTACGATGCCGACCAGGAAGGTGCCCACACCGAGCATCATCACCAGAGGCCCTAACTTGGCCATGGACGGGACCTTCTTCTTGAGCAGCCACCCGATAAGGATCAACAGGAGGCCGTAGCCCGCATCTCCCATACACATTGCGAAGAACAGCAGGAAGAAAGGCCCGAGGATTGGAGTAGGGTCGAACTCGTCGTAGGCAGGACGGCCGTACATATCCGTCAGGACCTCGAACTGGCGTGTGAACCAATTGTTCCTCAAGCTGATGGGAGGATTGTCTTCCTTGGTGGCGACGGCCTTGAACCACAGGGCGTCGGACGAGTCGAGAGCTTCAGCGAGCCTGGCATCGCAGTCCGTGGGGGCGAAGGCTTCGTATATGGTCAGGCGGTCTTCGACGGCTGACTCTCCGGCAAGGGATGCGAGATAGACGGTCAACTCGTCTGTCAGCTCATTGCGGCGGGCCTCCAGTCCGGGAATCTCGGACTTGCGGTCCTCCAGATGCTTGCGGTAGCGCTCTATCTCCTTGTCCTTGGCATTTATCATGCCCTCCAGCTCGTGGATGGTGGACAGTGGAGTGTGCATCTCCGTGACGGGAAATCCGTAATTGCCTCCGGCAAGGACGAAATGGACCGTCTTGCCATCGTCGAGGATAATCTCGATGGGATACTTCGACTCCCACTCGGGATCATAGGCTTTCTTGCGCACGCAGTAGAAGTGGATCGGCACGCCGGCCTTGCTTAACGCATCGGTCTTGTCGCGGTCATAATCGCCCCAGGGGGCGATGGCGTCCTTGGCGCTTTCCATGCTGTCGAGCTGGTCCAGCAGCTCGGTCAGATGGGTGTCCACGCCGTTCTCCAGCGATTCGATCTCGTGCTTGACCTGGCCTATGCGGTCCATCAGGTCCGTGGAATGGGCGTCAACAGGGACGGAGGAACGCTTGATGTCGACGACTCCGAGCTCCCGGAGCTGATCCAGGAACTTCTCCTCCCCGCCCTTGAGCAGGATGAAGGAGTATTTGGTCATTTTCTCAATCATGCCGTTTCCTCCTCTTCTTCCAGTGCGTGACGTTCCTTCACGATCTTGGAGGATGCCTTGGAGAGGTTCTCCTCATCCTCCATGTACCGCTTGATCTTCCTGATGGCCTCCTGGTATCCGGGAATCTGGACCTTCTCGTACAGGTTGACCTTCTGGGTGGTCTTCTTGCGCTGATAGTCCAG
>JAFYZE010000124.1 GCA_017548805.1 Bacteroidales bacterium | reverse complement strand
GTACGTCCCTGCCGACATCTATGTACGGTATCTGCGGATGAAGGGGGAGGACGTCCTCTACGTCTGCGGCTCGGACGAGCACGGCGTGCCCATCACGATCAAGGCCCGCCAGCAGGGCGTGACGCCCCAGGACATCGTGGACAAATACCATAAGATCATCCGGGATTCGTTCACGGGCTTGGGCATCAATTTCGACATCTACGGCCGCACCTCTTCGAAGGTCCACGCCGCGAATGCGTCGGAATTCTTCCGCAAGCTCTATGACGAAGGCAAGTTCATCACCCGGGAAAGCGAGCAGTACTACGACCCTGAGGCCAAGACCTTCCTCGCAGACCGCTATATCGTGGGCCCCTGCCCCACATGCGGCAACGAGGGCGCCTACGGCGACCAGTGCGAGAAGTGCGGCAGCACCCTCAGCCCCGAGGAGCTGATCAACCCCAAATCCAAGCTCAGCGGCGCCGAGCCGGTCAAGAAGAAGACCACGCACTGGTACCTGCCCCTGCAGGACTATGAGCAGTGGCTCCGCGAGTGGATACTCGAAGGCCACACCGAGTGGCGCCCCAACGTCTACGGCCAGGTCAAGAGCTGGCTCGACGGCGGCCTTCAGCCGCGCGCCGTCACTCGCGACCTCGACTGGGGCGTTCCCGTGCCCGTCGAGGGCGCCGAGGGCAAGGTCCTCTATGTCTGGTTCGACGCTCCTATCGGTTACATCTCCAACACCAGGGAGCTTATGCCCCAGTCCTGGGAGAAATGGTGGAAGAGTCCCGATACCAAACTCGTGCATTTCATCGGCAAGGACAACATTGTGTTCCACTGCATAGTGTTTCCGTCGATGCTCAAGGCTTACGGCGATTATGTCCTGCCCGAGAACGTTCCGGCCAACGAGTTCCTCAACCTCGAAGGCGACAAGATATCGACTTCCCGCAACTGGGCCGTCTGGGCTCACGAGTACCTGCAGCAGTTCCCCGGCAAGGAAGACGTGATGCGTTATGTGCTCACTGCCAATGCCCCGGAGACCAAGGACAATGACTTCAGCTGGAAGGATTTCCAGACCAGGAACAACAGCGAGCTGGTCGCCATCTTCGGCAACTTCGTGAACCGTGCGGTAGTGCTGACGCACAAGTATTTCGAGGGCCGCGTGCCCGAGTGCGGCGAGCTCCTCGACGTCGACCGCGAGGCGCTTGCCGCCATTCCTGAGCTCAAGGCTTCGCTGGAGCGTAACCTCGACACCTACCATTTCCGCGAGGCGCTCAAGGATGCCATGGGCATCGCCCGCGTGGGCAACAAATACATCTCCGATACCGAGCCGTGGAAAGTCGCCAAGACCGACATGGCCCGCTGCGCGACCATCCTGAACGTGTCGCTGCAGATCTGCGCCGACCTGGCCGTGGCTTTCGAGCCGTTCACGCCTTTCGCCGCGGAGCGGCTTCGCAGCATGCTGCGCGTCGGGCTCGACGCCGGTACGGACCACAGGGTGGGGGAGCAGGAGACCGTCAATACCTACAGGGAGGGCGACGGCGCGGCGCTGCACACAGTGCATGCCGGCGCCTCCGCGCCCGATCAGGGCCTGACGCTGTCCTGGGCCTCCCTCGGAGGCTCCGCCCTACCCGCAGGACATGAGATCGGCGCGGCCGAACTGCTGTTCTCCAAGATCGAGGACGACGCCATCCAGATGCAGCTCGACAGGCTCGCGGCCATTAAGGCGGAGCGCGAGGCGGCAGAGGCTGCTGCCGCCGCCGCTGAAGCCGCGAAGCGCATCGAGCCGCAGAAGGCGGAGTGCAGCTTCGAGGACTTCGAGAAGATGGACATCCGCACTGCGACGGTGCTGGAGGCCGAGCGCGTCCCCAAGACGGACAAGCTCCTCAAGCTCACCATCGACACAGGCATCGATACCCGTACGATCGTTTCCGGAATAGCGGAGTTCTACACTCCCGAGCAGATGCTCGGCAAGCAGATATGCATCCTGGCCAACCTCGCTCCCCGCAAGATCCGCGGCATCGAGTCCAAGGGAATGATCCTGATGGCCCGCCAGGGAGATGGCAAGATGCGTTTCATCACTCCCCAGGAGGTACTGAACAACGGCGCACAGATAGGTTAGTCCTATGTCCGGCAATACCAAACGATACATTGCGATAGACCTTGCCGCGGATTGCGGCAAGGTCGTTCTCGCTTCTGTCACCGCCGGGTCGGTAACGACGGAGACGGTTCATGAGTTTTCCATTCCCGTGATTGACCTTGACGGTCATTCCCTATGGGATGTATATGCAGCATATTCAGAGATATTGAAGGGACTGTCCGCGATAGGGTCGCGCAAGCTGCCGATAGAGTCCATAGGCGTCGACTCCTGGGGCTCCGGCATCGTCTGCGCAGCCAAGGACGGCAGTTTTCTCGGACTGCCCCGTTTGGAAAAGGATGTCCTTTCCGAAGCCGTTCAGGCAAAGTTCTTCAAGCGCATGGAGCGCCGTGAGCTTTATGAGACCGGAGGCGTCAATGTGCTTGACTCCCATGCCGCATTGCAAATGTTCGGCTTGTACCGTGAAAAAAGCATCGCCCTTGAAAATGCCAAGCATCTTCTCTTCATCCCGGAGACCTTTGCGTTCATGCTGACCGGCAAGCGTTTCACCGAGTTTACTTCGCTGTATGGCGCCGGCCTTGTCGACCGCCGGAAAGGGAAGCTTTCAAAGGATGTGCTGAGTGCATGCAAGGTCCGGCCAAAGCGTTTCCCCGCCGTGGTCCAGCCGGGGACTAAAGTCGCCAAGCTCAAGGAAGGAATCGCAGAGATGACCGGGCTCGGGCGTATTCCGGTGGTCGCCGTCGCCGGCAGCCGCATCGCATCCGCCGCCGCTGCCGTGCCCTATGGGTCTGTTCCTGTCGGATCCTCCAGTGAAGGCGGTTCAGCTTTCCTGATTTCTGGTGCGTTGAGCGTTATAGGCATGGAGACTTCTTCCCCGGTGGTCAATGACCAGACTTTCGAGATGAACTTCTCCAGCGAGGTCGGCGCCGGCGGCGTCAACCTGTTGCTCAAGCGCATTGTCGGGACCGACCTGCTCGTGAAATGCCTTGAGGTGTGGCGCGCGGCGGGCCGTGCCTACAGTCCGGAGGACGTGGCACGCATGGCCCGCGAGGGCGCGCCGACGAATGCGCAGCTGGATCCGGAGGATCCGACGCTGTGCTCCGTTTCCGACGCCCCTGCCGCCATCGCCCGCTACTGCTCCCTCCGCAGTATGGCCGCCCCCGTGGACGATGCCGCCACCGTCCGTCTCATATACGAATCTTTGACTGAAAAGATAGGGGACACCTTCCTCAAGCTGCAGAGTGTCACGCCCTTCCGTATCAAGTCCCTGCATATGGTCGGCGAAGGAGTGCAGGCGCTGTGTGGTACGCTGGATCCGGTGTTCTGCCAGATGGTCGCAGACGAGTGCGCCGTCCCGGTCACTGTCGGCCCGGCTGACGCTGCCGTCCTCGGCAACATCCTTGTCCAGGCCGGCCTCACCAGCCAGGCCCTGTCCTCCACCTTCACTCCCAAGACCTACACCCCCGGTCTCTAGAGGTAGATAAGGCGGGAGAGGTTGTCGGGGGAGAAGATGCGGCGGGCAAGGGCCTGGAGGTCCGCCGCGGTGACGGCCTCGATGGCGGCCTTGTTCTCGGCGGAGGACGCGACGCGTCCGAAGGCGAGAAGGCTCTTGCCCATCGACAGGCACTGGGCTTCGCCGGACTCGGAACTGATGGCCAGCTGGCCTAGCAGCTGTTTCTTGGCTGCTTTCAATTTCCTCTCACTCAGCGGTTTGTCCTGAAGTTCGCGGATGGCTTTGGATATGGCCGTGAAGCATTTTTCCAGATTGTCCTTGTCGCAGCCCAGGCTGATGGCCATGACGCCGGTGTCGCTGTATTGGGTGTAGCCGCACTCGACTCCGTATACCCAGCCGTTTCGCTCGCGGAGGACGTTGTTGAGGATGGAATTGGAGGCGGGGCCGCCGAGGATGTTGGCGAGCAGCACGGCCGCGATGCGGTCCTGACCGCCATACAGCGACGGCGCGGCCCCGCCTATCACGGCATTCACCTCATGGTTCCTCTTGTCCACCGTCCTGTCGAAATGCACAGTCTCAACGGGTTCGGATCCCTTCTGCGTTTCTTTGGCTGGGGTTCCGGTATCCCCCATGAAAACTGTGCCACCCTCGGCAACATAAGAGGGGGGGACCCAAGCTTGCTTGGGGGGGGGCCTGCGCAGCAGGACGTTTTCAAGGGGGATACCGGAACCCGAAGCGGGACTCAAATGCTTCGCGGCGATGCGCCGGACCTCCTTTTCCATGAGGGCTTCGTCGATGTCGGCCATCATGGTGAAGGCCATACGGTCGGGGGTGAAATTCTCATGGACGAAACGCCGCAGCTCATCCGAAGTGATGCGTCGGACGGACGC
>JAFYZE010000123.1 GCA_017548805.1 Bacteroidales bacterium | reverse complement strand
TGCGGCGGCACGGGCCTCTACATAGAGGCCGCCACCTGCGGCTACGACTTCGACAAGCGTTACCCGACGGTGGATCCCTCACTGTTCCCGCACAACACCTACTACATCGGCACGCTTGTCGACCGCGAGACGCGCAACGCGCGCATCGACGCGCGGCTCGACGCCCGCCTGGCGGAAGGCCTCGTGGACGAAGTCCGCGGCCTTCTCGACGGCGGCATCCCCGCCGACACGCTGATCTATTACGGTCTGGAATACAAATTCGTAACCCAGCATATCCTGGGCATCCTCTCCTACGACGAAATGCGTACCCTGCTCGCCAACGCCATCCACCAATTCGCCAAACGCCAGATGACCTGGTTCCGCGGCATGGAGCGCGACGGCATCGTCATCCACTGGACCGAGGTCTGACCGCCACGTCCCATCACAGGATCAAACGACATCCAATAGAATATAATGTTACCACGTACAATGAAAACAGGACAGTTTGTATTAATGTTATTATTCCTGACGGCTGTTTCTGCCAGTGGACGGGAGATGCTCACCCCAGTTAATCTTGCTGAGGCGACCATCGTGCATGATGAGGGCGATCTGCCGTTGGTAAAGCACATGGCGCAAGTGTTGGCAGAAGACATCGAAAGGGTATCGGGTGCAAGGCCACAAGTCAGAACACGAAAAAGCGACGGTCCGATTATATCCATCGGTACCGTGAAACAGACGAAACGTCACCGGGAACTGCAAGGCACTTGGGAGCGCTTTGCCATAGACACAGAAGATGGTAATCTATATATAACCGGTTCTGATGCCAGAGGCCTGGCCTACGGCGTGTTTCATATCAGCGAAGCTATAGGCGTCAACCCGTGGTATTGGTTCGCGGATGTCCCAGTGGACAAAGCCAACAAGAAGGTATTCAGTTTCGCGGAGAACTACGTGAGCGATTCGCCCAGCATCAAGTACCGCGGAGTCTTCCTCAACGATGAAGACTGGGGGCTAAAGACATGGGCGGCCGAGACGTATGAGAAGGAGCTGGGAGACATCGGTCCCAGGACCTATGACCGCATCTGCGAGCTGATCCTGCGGCTGAAGGGCAATATGCTCGCTCCGGCCATGCACAGCTGCACGGGTGCCTTCTACAGCCACCCTGAGAGTCAGGTGGTGGCCGACAAATGGGGCATAATGATTACTACAAGCCACTGCGAGCCGTTGCTTTTCAACAATGCCGCGCTCTCTGAGTGGGACAAGTCACGAGACGGTGAATGGGATTACGAGACCAACGGCGCCACTATCCTGAAAAAACTTGACGACCGCATCCGTGAAACCGCTCAATACGACAATATCTATACAATGGGCATGCGCGGCCTTCATGATGAGGCAATGCACGGCAGCACTGACCCTAATGACCGCGCACGCACATTGGAAAAGGTCTTTGAAAAGCAGCGTGACATCCTCGAAAAGTACAAACGCAAGAAAGCGGGAAAGATCCAGCAGATATTCGTCCCATATAAAGAGACTCTCGACATCTACGATGCCGGTCTTCGTGTGCCGGAAGACATCACCCTCGTGTGGCCGGACGACAACTACGGTTATATGAAGCGTGTAAGCAACCAGGAGGAACAACGTCGCAGCGGGCACAGCGGCGTGTATTATCATATCAGTTATTGCGGGGTTCCTCACGACAACCTGTGGATAGCTACGACTGCCCCCATGCTGATGTATGAAGAGCTGCTGAAAGCCTATACGGCCGGTGCAGACCGCTACTGGCTGCTTAACGTAGGCGACATCAAGCCAATGGAGATAGAGATGCAGATGTTCATGGACATGGCCTATGATTTCGATTCATTCAGCTATGACAATGCCAACGCATATCAAGCCCAATGGCTGGCAAGTGTGTTCGGTGAAAAACACCTGCCTGTATTCCAGTATATCCTTGACAACTACTATCGACTGGCCTGGGACAGAAAGCCCGAGTTCATGGGCTACGAAATGGAATGGGACTCAAGGGAATATTCGCGTCTGTATGACACTGATTTCTCTTTCCAGACAGGGACGGCGCAAATGCGGCTTACCAATTATCAGGACATCTGTTTTGCTTATGATACCATAGAGAATGAGCTGCCAGCCAATCAACGTCCAGCCCTTTTTGAGATGCTGGGATATGCTGTACATTCGGCCTACCAGATGAACCGCAAGTTCCTCTATGCCCAGGCCAACCACGAGACCGGTAATCCATCGTATGCCAGTCAGTCAAAGGATGCATGTCTCGAGATTGACCGGCTACTGGAGCGCTACAACACGCAACTGGACGGCAAGTGGAACCAGATGATCTCTGAAGTGACGCCCGGCTATACGGCATTATACCAGAATATGCCGGAATACACAGACAAAGCGACCGATGCGTTCCGTCTGCCGGACAATCAGCGTCATCCGGAGTTCCAGCACAAAATCGACCTTACAGCGCTCTCCGCTGCAGAACCGTTCCGCCTGCTCGACGGCATCGGTACCGACTGGAAAGCACTCCAGCTCGGTCAACCGCTCGATCTGGATGTCACAGGCAGCATCACCATCGCCATTCCTGCCGGTACACTCCCCGTCAATTCCGATTCCATTGCCCTCTGCATCTCGGTAGTTCCGATGTGGCCGGTGGCCACCGACCGCAGCAATCGTTTTTCCGTCAGCGTAGATGACGGCAAGCCGGAGATCTGCGAGAACGTATTCCAGGAATGGGGGCGTGACTGGAAAATCCAGGTTCTGGAAAACCGCAAGGAGTTCATGCTCACGCTACCGCTTGATACATCCCGTCGCGAGCACATCATCACCCTCTCGATCATCGATCCCGGCCAGATCATTCAAAAGATAACTTATAAATAGTTTATCAATCCGAAATGAAAACCTTCCTTGTTTCCACCATCCTCACGACTGCTCTGCTGCTCAGTCTGGATGCTGTTGCCATGGATCATCCAGGCATTACCGTACCGTTCCTGAAGGAAGAGAACTTCACTCTGATAGAGAACGGCGTACCGCTTTCAATCATTTATGACGAGTCTGATTATGAGGGCGTGAAGATTGCCGTCCGTAACCTGCGTCAGGACTTCGGGCGTGTATGCGGCACGATGCCGTCATTTGGCGGCGGAGGCGGGTTCGGACGTGGTGGCGGCGTCCGTGCCGTGATAGCCGGTTCCATAGACAGCAAGGTGATTCAAGATCTGGTCACATCCGGTAAGCTTGACGTCTCTTCCATCACCGGGAAACGTGAGACGTACATCATGACGACGGTCGAGAGTCCGAGCCGCTTCGTCAGCGAAGCGCTGGTAATCGCCGGCAGCGACAAGCGCGGAACCATCTACGGAATCTATGAACTGTCGGAACAGATGGGTGTATCTCCATGGTATTACTGGGCCGATGTTCCCGTAGTTCACCACGACAACATGTCTATTGCACGAGGTGTATGGGCTGTTGACGAGCCCGCCGTGACGTATAGGGGTATTTTCCTTAATGATGAGTCTCCTTGTCTTACAACCTGGGTCAGAAACACTTTCGGCACCAACTATGGCGGTCATGATTTCTATGCCCGCGTGTTTGAGCTGATCCTCCGACTGCGCGGAAACTATCTCTGGCCTGCCATGTGGAGCTGGTCTTTCTATGCTGACGATCCACTGAACAGCAAGACGGCTGATGACATGGGGGTCATTATGGGAACCAGCCATCATGAGCCGATGGCGCGCAACCAGCAGGAGTGGACCAGAAAGAGAGGCTCTGAAGGCGAATGGGATTATGTAACGAACCAGAAGAACCTGGATAAATACTTCCGGGAGGGCATGGAACGCGCCAAGGATACGGAGGACATCATCACGATTGGTATGCGCGGTGACGGAGACGCACCGATGGGCGGTCGTGTGGGGTTTGACCACGAGTATGTCCCTCATGATGAAGAGACCATCAAGCTGCTTGAAAAGATCATTGCCAATCAAAGGAAAATCATCGCCAAGGTGACCGGCCGACCTGCCGGCGAACGCCCGCAAGTCTGGGCGCTGTACAAAGAGGTCCAGCGTTATTATGAAAAAGGGCTTCGTGTTCCGGATGACGTGATACTCCTGCTCTCCGATGACAACTGGGGTGACGTGAGAAAACTGCCGGATGAACAGGAGCGCAAACGTAAAGGCGGATGGGGCCTGTATTACCACATTGACTATGTCGGTGAACCGCGTTGTTCCAAGTGGCTTAACATTACTCCCATACAGAATCTATGGGAGCAGTTCCAGCTTGCGTACACACACGGCGTTGACAGATTATGGATACTCAACGTGGGTGACCTAAAGCCAATGGAGTATCCTATTACCCTGTATATGGACATCGCACGCAATCCTGCTAAGTTCACTGCCCAGAACTTGCTGGATCACACCCGGGGTTTCTGCTGCCAGTCGTTTGGCGAGGAACAGGGTGCTGAGGCGGCCCGTATCCTGAACCTGTACTGCAAGTACACAGGTCGCATTACCGCTGAGATGCTTGACAGCAAGACTTATAATCTGGAATCGGGTGAATTCAAGCAGGTTACCGACGAGTTCAAGTGTCTTGAGGCCGATGCCCTGAGGCAATATCTGTCACTGGCACCGGAGTACCGCGATGCATACAAGCAGATTATCCTTTTCCCCGTACAGGCAATGACCAATATGTATGAGATGTACTACGCCCAGGCTATGAACGAATACCTTTATGAAAGGGGTGATGTTGTCGCAAACGACTGGGGCGACCGTGTCCAGGCTTGTTTCAAGCGGGATCAGGATCTCGAGAATGATTACAACAAAGTGATGAGCGGCGGCAAATGGAACGGCATGATGATCCAACCTCATATCGGATACACCTATTGGGGTGAGCCGAGAAGCAACACCATACCAGCCACGAAGCGGATTGAAAGCCCTGCAGCCGGAGGTTTCGTGTTCGATGCCAATGATGACCGTTACATAGCCATCGAGGCCGGACATTACTATAGCGCAAAGGAGGCTCCCGGAACCACCTGGACTGAGATTCTATACATGGGCCGTACACGTGGCGGCCTCGCCCTGATGCCCTATACGGAGCCTGCATCAGGCAGCGCACTGGTATACCGTATGCACCTGCCTCAGAAAACCGAGACCGTCAAGGTTCACGTTGCAGTCAAGTCAACCCTGGCATACAATGGAACAGGGCACCATTATGAGGTAGGATTCTCTGACAATGCTTCGAAGGTTGTCTGTTTTAACGAGAAGCTCAATGAGGAACCAGAGAACATCAGCAGCATTTATTATCCTACAGTTGCCCGACGCGTGAAAATCGATACTGTCGATCTTCCTGTTACGGTTGGCGTGGATGGAACGGTTGAACTATCTGTCAAGCCCCTTGATGCCGGAATCGTATTTGAGAAAATCGTGGTTGATCTTGGAGGTTACAAGGAATCATACCTGATGATGAACGAGTCGGCTTATCACAAAGAGCAGGCGGGACGTTGAGCCTGAAGCTTTTAATCGGAAGAATGGAGTTTCTGGCGGCGGGTCTCGGCGGAGTCGTGGCCGAATAGGAGGCGGGGGCCCTCGACGCTGCGCCAGTACTCCTCGTCAAAGCCGGAAGGATGGACGTATGGTCCGTCGTGATCGATGACGAAAGACAGGTAAGTGATCCTGTATCCCTGCTCCAGGAACATCTTCTCATAGAAAGTCTGCACTTCGTATAAAGCATCGACTGTCTCCGAAGGAAGAGCAGCGAAAGCCTCGCGAGGAGTGCCGTAGAGGTCCTCGGTGCAGCCGAGGATGCGGAGGCCGTTGCGCTCAGCGACGGCACGCGAGTACTGGTGCAGGAACATGCTGTCGGTCTTGAGATGGACTATCCCCCCGGGCTTCAGGAACGAACGGTAGCGCTCCAGGAAAAGAGGAGAAGTCAGGCGGCTGTTCTCGCTGCGGAACTGCGGGTCGGAGAAAGTCAGCCAAATCTCCGACACTTCGCCGGGGGCGAAATACGCCGTGATGAACTCGATGCGCGTCCGGAGGAAAGCGACATTGCCCAGATTGTGCTGCGTGGCGTATTTCGCGCCTTTCCACAGCCGGGCTCCCTTGATGTCGACCCCGATATAGTTGCAGTCGGGATTGCGTTGGGCAAGGTCGATGGTATACTCCCCTTTCCCGCAGCCGAGTTCAAGGACTATGGGACGCGGCGCGTCGAACATCGTTCCGTTCCAATGTCCCTTCACCTCATGGTCACGCAGGTTGAAGAAACCGTCCGCCAGGACCTCCTGCGCAGAAGGCTGCAGGAGACAGCGGAAGGTTTCGTTCTCGGCGAATTTCCTGAGTTTACCGTGTCCCATCGGGAAGATTCTTCTTGCAGATGATGCCCAGGCCCCTGAAACCGGGGACCTCTGCGCCGGAATTGACCAGCACCTCAATCTCCCATGTCCCGAATTCTATGGGTACGAGGGATTTCCTGTATGGCTTGACGTACTGGCGCGAATAGGAGTCCGAGCCCGTGCTCCCTTCGGATATGCCGAAATAAACCGTCTCGCGAAAACGCTGCCCCGACGGGGCCGTCCATGTGACCATCATGGAGAAATCACGCGGGAGCGTCTCCTTCAACACATTGACGTCTATACGCGAATAGAACGAAACGTCATAGGAACAGAGCGAATCGGAAAGGTCGATGGTATAGCGGTACAGGCCGTTGGCTTCCCTGTCCTCGACGCTGACGAACTTCTCGTAGGACACCGGCCGGGAACACGAAACGCACGCCACCGCAAAGGCAGCGAGCATCATCAGGGACAGAAGCTTTACCAGAGACCTTCCCATCGCCGTCACTCCCCTTCCTTTGCGGCGCCGGGGCCCTTGCGGCCGCGGTTCCTGCGGTTGTCGCCCTTGTGGCCGCCACCTTGGCGCTGGCCGCGCCGGCGGGACTTGGAGCGCTTGCGCTCGGGATTGTCGAAACGGGTGATGCTGTCGTCACCCACAGCGGTGATGAACTCAGGCATGTACGGCTCGGGCTCGGTCTTGAGCGACTCGGGCTTGATGCCGTTGCGGTTCATCTTGATGATCTCCTGAACCTCGTAGGCGTCCAGGGCGTACACGTTGGCCAGGGAACCTTTCTCGTACGAGAAATACATGATCTCCTTGAGGATATCGGTCTTGACGAGCCACGCCTGGCCATCCTCGAACTCGAGCGGTTCGCTGACCTTGGGGATACGTGACTGGGCGTCCAGATAGGTGGCGACCTCGTAGTTCAGGCAGCACTTGAGCTTGCCGCACTGCCCCGCAAGCTTCTGCGGATTGAGCGAAAGGTCCTGGCAGCGGGCGGCGGAAGTGGTGATGGACTGGAAGTTGGTGATGTAGTTGGCGCAGCAGAGCTCGCGGCCGCACACGCCGAGGCCGCCGATGAGTCCGGCTTCCTGACGCGCACCGATCTGCTTCATCTCGATGCGGATGCGGAACTCCTCGGCGAACACCTTGATCAGCTGGCGGAAATCCACGCGGCCGTCGGCGATGTAGTAGAAGATGGCCTTGGTGCCGTCGCCCTGGAACTCCACGTCGCCTATCTTCATCTCAAGGCCCATCTCGGCGGCGATGCGCCGGGCCTTGATCATCGTGTCCTGCTCGCGGGAGATCGCCTCCTGCCATTTGACGATGTCGTTCTGGCGGGCCTTCCTGTATATCTTCTTAAACTCGAAAGTCTCGGGGTTGATGCCCTTGCAGCGCATCTGGCGGCCGACCACCGGGCCTTCGAGGGTGACGATGCCGAGGTCATGGCCGTTGGCAGCCTCGACTATCACCAGGTCGCCGAGCTTGACGTTCTGGCCGGAGGCATTGACATAGATGCCTTTGCGGGTGTTCTTGAAACGCACCTCGAAAAAGCCGTTGTATTCGGCACGGGACACGCCGCCCAGCCAGTCATAGTCCTTGAGCTTGCAGCAGCCCTGGCGGTAATTGCACACTACGTCTCCGGTCTCGGGATCGGATGACGTGGTGCAGCCGCGACTGCAGTCGAAGTACAGGGATTCGTTATTTGTATTGTCGTCCATTTCAAATCAGCATGTAAAGTCTGTCGACAAGGTCGCAGAAAAGGATTTTCAAGTTTATGTTGCGCTCGATCAGCATCATTGCGTTGTCGAGCAGGGGTAATGCCTTGCGGGAAAAGCTCTTGCGGCACCGCGAAGCATAGTCCGCGAAGGCTTCGGCCTCGGCAGGGGCGACTCCCGCTATGTGGTCCATCCCCTGCTGGAGCATGAAGACCTTGCGCAAGCCCTCGGCGGCATAGCGGCAGAAGGCCTTGGCCCGCTCGCGTGATGGCAAGGCAGCCAGCTGCTCGCCAACATCCTGCGCGGCCATGAGGTCGCGCGCCAGAAGCGCCTCCATCAGGGAGGCGAACAGGGCAGCCTCAGCGCCGGCCTCTCCGCTCTCGGAGAGGTAGGCCAACGCGCGCCCGACGCTGCCGCCGGCGACTTCCGCTGCCGCGGCAGCCTGCGGCTCAGAATACCCGAAACGTCCCTGGAGTACTCCTGACACCTCTTCCTTCGTCAGAGGCAGCACACGGATGCCCTGGCAGCGGGACGAGATGGTGGTCAGGACCTTCTCGGGAGCATGGGTGATGAAGACGAACTGGGTGAGCTCCGGCGGCTCCTCGATGCTCTTGAGCAGGCGGTTGGCAGTGTCCTTGTTCATCTTCTCGGGCAGATATACTACTACGGCCTTGTATCCGCCCTCGAGGGAATGGAATGACAGCTTGTCGATGATGAACTTCGCCTCGGCGATGGCTATCACCGAAGATTTGCCCTCAATGCCGAGAGCCTCATTCAGGTCATTTTCAAGGAAATAGGGATTGGATCCCACAAGTTCGCGCCAGTACTGGAGATAGGACTCGGAAGTAGGCTTGTCGGTAGAGACCTTGGATCCCTTGGTGACGGGGAAGATGAAATGGACGTCGGGATGGATGAGGCGGCCCACCTTCTGCGAGCCGGTCAGGCACTCCAGGAAGCCGAGGGCGAGCAGGAGCGCCCCGCACCCGTCGTTCTCATAGAACATGAGGGCGTGCGGGACCCGGCCGCTGCCGACCATGCCGGCAAGGGCCTTCTTCACATCCGCGTTTCCTATGGTCTCGTCAAAAATCATCTGTCCCTGTCTGCCGTAAAACTGGCAAGTTCCACCAAATAATCCACCGCAGGGCTGTCAGGCAGCACCGAAAGCGCCCTTACGGCCTTATGCGAATAAGCCTTGAGACGGTCCTCCGCGTAAGCGATGCCGTCGTTTTCCATAACGAACTCCATGAGGAGCCCGGCATTCTCCGGATGGTCATCGACTCCGCGCACCATCTCCCTGACTTCCTCCTGACGCTTCGCGTCCACCCTGCTCAGGGCTCCGAGAAGCGGAAGCGTGATCTTGCGCTCACGGATGTCCACCCCCACGGGCTTGCCGATATCGCCCCCGGCATAGTCGAGGATGTCGTCCTTGATCTGGAATGCATATCCGAGATTGCGGGCATACTCTTCAGCCACTTTCCTGGCCTCAGCAGAGGCCTCAACGGATATGGCAGCCGAAATGCACGCCGTCTCGAAGAGGGTTCCGGTCTTGGACCGTATGATCCTGAGATAGTCATCCTGGGTAGTGTCAGCGCTGGCGGCCTTCTGGAGCTGAAGCATCTCACCTTCTGCCAGGAGCGAAAGCGTGCCCGCGAAAAGGCGCAGGACTTCCATCACCGAGCGGTCGGCTCCCATGATCAGGTCGACGGCCTTCACCAGCCAGTAATCCCCGACAAGGACGGAATTGCTCGCTCCGAGGAAAGAGGCCACGGTAGGAGCTCCCCTGCGGGTCTTGCTCCCGTCGGCCACGTCGTCGTGGAGGAGGGTGGCGTTGTGCAACAGCTCGGTGGCGGCCGCATAGCGGGCGCTGTCCGCCGTCAGGCGGCCGTTCCCGCAGGCCTTGGCCATCAGCAGGGACAGGAGCGGGCGCAACTGCTTGCCACCATGCTCCAGCATATAGGAGTTGATATGGTTCAGCAAGTCGATGTCACTGTCCAGCGAAGAACGGATCATCGACATGGTACGAGTCCAGTCGTCTCCAAGGTAGTCCAGGATGGCCTTTCTGTCCATATCACTGCACGATAGCGAGGAACTCCTCAAGAGTCTCGGGGAAAGATATCAGCCTCCTCGAAGGCTTGTCCAGCATCCCCGTCCCGACATAATGGTCGAGCAGGGCCTTCAGCGGCTCATAGAATCCTTCGAAATTGAAAGCGACGACCTTGCCGGGATAGCGGTTGAGCTTGGCGAGAGTAAGAGTCTCGATGACCTCGTCCAACGTGCCGATGCCTCCGGGAAGGGCGACGGCCAGGCATGTGCCCGCCCGCATCGCTTCCTTGCGCTCGGACATCGTCGGGGTCCATACAAGCTCCGTCAAACCGCGGTACTCGAGTCCCTTCATGAAAACGGGAAGGACGCCCTTGTGCTCCATTCCGAGCCTTCGGGCCTCCTCGGCTATGACATTCATAGTCCCCTTGACCGTACCCCCGGACACCATGCCGTACCCGCAGCCATAAAGAATGCGGACGACATCCCGGGCGAGGTCGTTGTACCTTTCATCGATGTCGAAACTCGCCGAGCAGAAAACAACCGCTTTCTTCTCAGGCATCGTTCCTAGAAGAGAAGGGCGAGAGAGAGGGTGATACCGTTGAAGTTGCGGAGTTCATCCCCGTCGACGATCTTGTTGACATCGCCCTTGACGGAGCCCATGTTCCAGAAATACTTCACGGAAGCCTGGATATGCTGCAGGATCTCGACGCCACCACCGACTGCGAGGCCGTACTCGGTCTTGTCCCAGGAGAGGTTCTCGATGGGATCCTTCTCCTTGTCCCAGCCCTGGTCCTTGAGATTGTATCCGATGAAGGGCTCCGCAAGTCCGTATACGCGGATGAAATCGCGGCCGACACCGACCTGGCCCTCAAGGCCGAACTCGATGAAACCGACGGTCATGTCGTATTTGTCGTTGCCGGAACCGATCTGGTTGACGGACGTACCCTTGACCTTGTAGATCAGCTCAGGCTGGAGACGCAAGCCCTCCATGACAGGGAAATTGGCGATGAGACCGGCGTGATACTGGTCGAATGCGCCGATGTCACTGCCCTTGAGCGTGCTGTTGGGACCGGTGATACCGGCGACTATACCTATCTGCTGTGCGGAAGCGCTGAGCGCGATGAGCGCAAAAGCGATGACGAAGAAAAACCTTTTCATGATTGATCGATTATTGTTAGAAGTGTTAGTTTCAGATGAGGGAATCGAGGATGGCGGTGATCTCCTGCTTGGAGACGGCGCCCACGAGGCGGTTGACCATCTCTCCGCCCTTGAAGAACAGGAGCGTAGGGATGTTGCGGATACGGAACTGCATGGAAGCCTCGTCGGCATCGTCGACATTGCACTTGGCGACGACCACGCGGCCAGCATATTCGGTCTCGACAGCGTCCACGGTGGGGGCCAGCATGCGGCAGGGGCCGCACCAGGGAGCCCAGAAATCTATCATCACGGGCAAGTCGCTTGCCAGGATGTCGGAAATGTTGGTATTGGTTACTACTTCAGCCATAATTCTGATGTTTTGGGATATACTCCCGGTATTTTACATAAAAAAACAACCACAAATATAATAATTTATGGTTGTAATTCAAAAATCCGGAAAAGCGTCGGAAGAAAGGGTATCAGAGAGCCCTTTCTATGTTCCATACATAGGCTCGGAGCCCGAGGTCGGGGCTTCCTTCATCCTTGGCCTTCAAGTCGTCGAGGATGCCCTCAACCTTGTCGTCATCCACCATGGCCAGAAGCGCATGGTTCATTTCCGGCCACGCATGGTTGCCGAGGTGCGGGATGCCGCTGACGCTGCCCTTGCCCTGGATGTCCTGCCATGCGGTGTATCCCCGTTGGCCATGGGCCTCGAGGACTTCGACTATCTCCTCGTTGAAGGCCTGGTTGTATGCTACGAATATCGCTTTCATGATCTTGCAAGTTTCTTGTTTTTCCTCTTTTCCTGACTGGTAGCCAGCGCGCAATAGATGGTCGGGATCAGCACGAGGGTCACCAGGGTCGATATCGACAGACCCCAGCAAACCGTCACGCCGAGGGAATTCCACATTTCGGAACCCTCTCCCCTTCCGAGTGCCATCGGCAGCATGCCGAGCACGGTGGTAAGGGTGGTCATGAGGATAGGACGGAGACGGCTGCGGGCGGCGGTGACTGAAGCCTCGGCCACGCTCATGCCGCGCTCACGGCACAGGATGGTATAGTCGATGAGCACGATACCATTCTTCACTACTATACCCAGGAGGATGATGATACCGACCATGGACATCATTCCGAGCGCCGAGCCGCTGACCCAGAATCCGAGCAGCACGCCCACGAAGGCGAACGGCACGGAGAACATGATCACGAACGGGCTCATGAACGACTCGAACTGCGAAGCCATCACCATGTAGACAAGGAGGATGATCAGTACGATGAGGAGGAACATGTCCCCGAACATCTCCTGCTGGTCCTCGTAATCACCGGCAACGACAGTGGTGAGCTCCGAAGGTATATCCGTCGACGCGATGACGTTCTCCGCCACGGCGACAGCGCGGCTGAGAGGGACCTTGCGCGCCACGATGCCCCTGACGGTGATCACGCGCTCGCGGTCCTTGCGCTCAATGGTGGGAGGCACCTTGGACTCCACGACCGTGCCGAGGTCCTTCATGCGGACGGGACGGCCGGCGGCGTTGTACACCACGATGTTCTCCATGTCCTCTATGCTGGTCCTGAACTCGGGTGCATAACGGACACGGATGCCATACTCCTCGCCGTCCTCGCGGTAATACGAGCCCGTCGATCCGCTCATCGCCGCGCTGAACGCGGAGCCGGCGGTCGTCGAATTCAGGCCGTTGAGAGCTAGTTTCGTACGGTCGAAGTCCATCTGGAACTCAGGAGTATACTCGTCGCGGCTGACTGTGACCTGCGCGAAAGCGGGGTCGGCAAGCATGCCTTCCTTGATCTTCTGCGCCACAATGTCAGTGGTCTCGAAATCGAAGCCGTAGATCTCGACATCGATGGTGGAGGCGCCGCCCATGCCGCCCATGCCTTCGCTCACCATTCCCTTCTTGACTTCGGGATACATGGCAAGGTCGGCGCGGATGATGTCGGCGATCTCGGCGGTGCTGCGGTCACGGTCCTCCATGCTGCCGAGGTTGATGTTCATCGACATCACGTTGGCGCCGTTGGAGCGCATGCTGGCGAAAGTGTTGCTGGCGTCAGCCTGGCCATAGTTATAGCTGAGACGCTGGACCTCGGGCACTTGCTCGATGATCTGGTTGTAAAGCCTGCGGGCGAACTCGCCCGTCACTTCCTGCGAAGTACCGGCGGGGAGCTCGACATTGACCGTCAGGCGGCCCTGGTCGGACTGGGGGAAGAACTCGGTCTCAAGACTCGGCAGGAAAGCCACGAGTGCAAGGGCGAAGATGCCCAGGGCACCGAAGATGACGGTCTTGCGGTGCGTGGTGGCCCAGCCAATCAGGCGGGCATAGCCGCGCGCAATGGCGTCAAGGGCCTTGTTGATGGGCCCGAATATGGCATTGTGCAGCTTTCCGGTCTTGGGACCGGCCTTGAGCATGCGCGAGCAGAGCATCGGCACGAGGGTAAGCGCTGCAGTCGTCGAGACGATCATGATGATGCTGACGATCCATCCGAGCTGCCTGAACATGATGCCGGCCATACCGTTCATCATGGTGAGCGGCAGGAACACGCAGAGCATAGTCAAGGTCGAAGCTATGACGGAGATGGCCACCTCGGAAGTGGCGTGGACCGCCGCCTCCTTGGGTTTCTCGCCGCGTTCCAAATGCGTGGAGACGTTCTCCAAAACAACGATGGCGTCATCCACGACCATTCCGATGGCTATGGACAGGGCCGACATCGAGATGATGTTCAACGTGTTGCCCGTGGCGAAAAGGTACACCAACGAGGCGAGCAGAGCCATAGGGATGGAAAGCACGATGATGAAGGTAGCCCTCCAGCGTCCGAGGAAGACGAACACCACGAGCATGACCACGAGGAAAGTGATCAGGATGGTCTCCTTCAGGGTATTGATCGTGTTGATGATGTTGTCGGAAGAGTCGACGACGGTCGAGATCTCGATATCCGTAGGCAACTCTTTCTGGATCTCGACGAGATGCTTCTTGATGTTCTTGATAACGTTGACCGTGTTCGCTCCGGACTGCTTCTGAATGACGATCTGGGCGGAACGGACACCGTTGGTGTACGACTCCATCTCCTTTTCCTGGCTGCCGTCACGTATCCTCGCGACATCCCTGAGGTAGACCACACGACCGTTCGCCGAGCCGAGGACTATGTCCAGCAACTCGCTCGGGTCAGTGAACTCCTTCTGCACGCGCAGCGAATAGACATCGGAACCGATGTCGATGCTTCCGGAAGGAAGGTTGCGGTTCTCAGACGCTATGATGGAGGAGATGGTGCTGACTGACAGGCCGTAAGCCTGCAGCTTGTTGGGGTCGCAGTAGACCTGGATCTCGCGGGTGGGAGCTCCGGAAACGGAGACAGTACCGACGCCTGAGACACGGGCCAGTGGCGTGGCCAGCTTGTCGTCTAGGATCTTGTCCAGTCCGGGCAGGCTCTCGCCAGCCGTAGCGGACAGGATCATGATAGGCATGTCGTCCGCGCTGAACTTGAAGATGACAGGGACGGTACACCCGTCCGGCAGGTTCGAGTTGACCATGTCCAGCTTGTCGCGGACGTCGTTGGTGGCCTCGTCGATGTCGATGCCGTAGCGGAACTCCAACTGGAGGAGCGAAGTGTTTTCACGGGAGGTCGAGGTCAGGCTCTTGAGGTCGCTGACTCCGTTCAGGGCGTTCTCCAGCACCTTGGTCAGGTTGTTCTCGATGTCGGCCGCACTGGCGCCGGGGTACGAGGACATCACCATGATGGTGTTGGCATCGAACTCCGGGAGCTGCGCGATCGACGTCTTCACAAGCGAGAAGATGCCGAATATCATGAATGCGATGAATACCAGCGCCGTCGTGACGGGGTGGTTCACCGACGATCTGTAAATGCTCATGTCCGGTCCTCCTAGTTGATGACGTTGACTTCGGATCCGTTGCGGAGCGAGGTATGGCCCTTTGTCACGATCTTCTCACCCTCATTGAGGCCTTCGAGGATCTCGTAATCGGAACCGGTGTGGCGGCCGAGGGTGACGATGCGGCTGGTGACGGTGTTATCGCCGTTAAGCACGAACACGGACTTCTGGCCCGAGCCCTGCTGCTTGACTATGGCGATGTCAGGCACCACGATGCTGTGGTTGATGGCGAATGTGACCTTGGCGCGGGCGAACATGCCCGGGCGGAGCACCCTGTCATTGTTGGGAACCACCACCTCTGCGGTGAATGTGTGCGAAGCCGGATCGATGACCGGATAGATACGGTTGACCTTGCCCACGAAAGTGCGGCCGGGAATGGCGTCAGCGGTGATGTCCACGCTGTCGCCTTTCTTGACCTTGGAATAGTCGGTCTCGGACATCGCCACGAGGAGTTTCACGGGCGAAATCTGCTGGACGACATAGATGGGGGACGACATGGCGTACATGTCTCCGGCATCATAGTTCCTGGCGGTGATAACGCCGGTGAGGGGCGAACGGAGTATGGTATTCTCGACCAGGTTCTGGTACTGGGAGTTGCTGACGTTGTACGAGAGCTGCATGGCCTCATAATCCGACTTAGACAGGGCACCAGCCTCGTAGAGTTCCTTGAGGCGGGAAAGCTCCAGGGCGTCGTTGTCGAGTTTGAGCTTGGTCTGCTCGAGACTGGTCTGGTCCATCTCGGCGAGTATCTGTCCCTTGGAGACGAAGTCACCAACCTCGACGTTGATCTTCTTTATCCTGGATCCGGCCTGGGGAACGACGTTGTTCACCGCATAGGCCTGCACGGTCGTGGTATAGGTCTCGTCCTGAGGCACGTCACGGTATTCGGTGACCGCGATCTCAACATTCACAGGGGCGTTCGGATCCATCATCATCATGGGACCTCCCGGGGCGGAAGATGCCCCGCCTTTCCTGCTGCCGCAGGACACAGCCAACAGCGCCGTCGCAGCGCAAAGGAAGATTTTCACATTCGTTTTCATATCTCGTTCTCTTATTTTCAGGTTATTCATCGAAATCGTTGCCGAGCGTCTGCTCCAGGTTGGCCTTGGCGACGACGAAATTGTAAACGGCCTGGGACTGGGCGAGAAGGGACTGCGTCAAGGCGAGTTGCGCATCGTTGAGCTCGGTGATGGTGCTCCGGCCGAGGTTGTAGGATTTGGCCGCGATGTCGTACGCCTTGCGCGCCGTCTCAACTCCTGCTCCCGCGGCGTCGAAATTCTTCATGGCAGTCTCCATCTGGTTCAGGTACTGGCGGATGGCCACACGGAGCTGGCGCTCGGTGTTCTCAGTCTGGAGCAGGAGCTGCTCGTGCTGGTTGCGCGCCTGCTTCACGGCGTTGCTGCGCCGTCCTCCGGCGAAGATGGGGATGGACAGGCTGAGGCCCGCCGCGGAATAAGGCGACCAGTTGAACTCCTTGAATACGAAGTCGTTGGTCATGGCGTTGATGCTGTACGAGAAGCTAAGGGCGAGACTCGGAAGAGAAGCGTACTGCTGCATTTTCACAGTGTTGGCCAGCTCCTCGGCCTGGATGGCGAGCTGGCGCAGCGAGGAATTGTTCTCGAGCGAGACTCCGTCATTCTCGTGTATGTCACGGAACATGGTCAGCGAATAGTCCATGAGCGAACCGGCCACGTCGATGTCCTCATCGAGATCGATGCCCATGACGGCCTTAAGCTGCCAGAGTCCGAGCACGACGGCGTTCTCCGCGTCATAGACGTTGGGGATGGCATTCTGGACTGTGGACTTGGCGCGCTGGTACTCCAGCTCGGAAGCCTTGTCGACATTGTATCTCTTCTCGGTCTGCTGGAAATTGTCGAGTGCGTTCTCGTACACTTCCTTGTACACCTTGAACGCTTCCTTGGCCAGCAGGACGCCGTAGAAGGCCTGCTTGACCTGGGTGACGGTCTCCAGGCGCGAGGAGCGGGCGCGCTCGACGGCGAGTTCCACATCCTGTCCGGAGATCTTGATGCTCTTCCAGAGCTGCGCGTTCACGAGCGGCATGGAAGCCTGGATACCCGTCGAGAAAGTGTTCCAGCGGCCGACCTCGATGCCTCCTCCTTTGGAGGAACCGCCTCCGCTGGCCTTTGTCTCGGCACCGGAAGCGTCGTCATCTCCGCCGCCTCCCATCATGGACCCCATGTCGAAGTCCATGTACATGACCTGTTTCTTGATGGTGCGGGAGTACGATCCGGAACCGTCCACCTGGGGGTAAAGCGAAGCGTAAGTGCCCTTGCGGGCGTATTCCGCACGCTCGATGTCCTTGTCGGCGACTCGGACAGCGATATTCTCGCTCAATGCGATCCTGATGGCCTGGTCAAGCGTCAGGACCGTAGGGGCGGACTCTTCCTGGGCGGATGCCCCCGAAGGGAGAAACACCATTCCGCACAGGACCGCAAGTACGGCAAGTTTTTTCATTCGTAAGTTCGTTGTTTATCTGAGTGATTTTGCATAATGGGTAGGTTCCTTCCTGGCGGGCTTGGCCGGCTCCGGCTTCACCGCCCTGGCGGGAACGCGTTTGGAATAGGCATAGACCAGGATGGCGATGCCGGCCAGAACGAAAGGAATGGACAGCAGCTGGCCCATGTTCAGCGCCATGCCCTCCTCGAAGCCCACCTGGGGCTCCTTGATGAATTCGATGAGGAAACGCATGCCGAAACAGCCTATTAGGAAAGCCCCGAAGAAAAACCCGCGGGGAAGCTTGTCGAGTTTCTTCCAGTACAGCCATATCAGCAGCAGGCCCAGGATGAGATACGACCCGGCCTCGTAAAGCTGGGTGGGATGCTTGGGCTCGGTCTCGCCGTTGCGGTCGAAGATGAATCCCCAGGGCAGCGATGTCACGTCGCCGTAGATCTCGGAGTTGAAAAGGTTGCCGAGACGGATGAAGCATCCGGCGAAGGCCACTGCGATGCAGAGATGGTCCATGATCCACAGGTAGTCGAACCCTTCCCTGCGGCCGTAACGCCGGGCGAACCAGACCATGGCCAGGATCAGCGCTATGGCGCCTCCATGGCTGGCGAGCCCGCCCTTCCACGGCTGGAATATCTCCCAGAAGCCTTTCCAGCTGCCGAGATAGTAGTCCGGCTGGTAGAACAGGCAGTGTCCCAGGCGCGCGCCGACGATGGTGGCTATCAGCAAGGTATAAAGGAGCGGGTCGAGAAGGCTCTCGGACACACCCTCGCGCTTGAAGAACCACTTGAAGATGTACCATCCCAGGATGAATCCCGAGATGAAAAGCAGCGAATACCACCTTATCCCGAGACTTCCTATGTGGAATATGACAGGGTCCACGTTCCAGTGGACTGCAAGAAACTCAAACATAAATACAAATATAATCATTAATTCGCTATCAACGAATACTCTGCGCCTGCCGCGGTCCTGAAGGAAGTCACGTACCAAGCACCGTCACGTTCCGTCCGGGCGGAGACGGCGCGGCCGCGGCCTGCGCCTGAGCGCGTAACCACCACCGGGGCCGCCGTGCGGACCCGGCAGGTGCCGCCGGCCCCGGAGCGGATGACCGCTCCTTTCAAGCGGCCGCCCTTCCAGTCAAGGTCCACGGTGAAGGCGCCGCGCGCCTGCAGGCCCTTGACGCTGCCTTCGGCCCAAGCCGAGGGCAGGGCGGGCAGCAGGTGCAGCTCGCCGTCCTGGCTTTGCAGCAACATCTCTGCCACTCCTGCGATTCCGCCGAAATTTCCGTCAATCTGGAACGGAGGATGGTTGTCGAAGAGATTCGGAAGGGTCGATTTGCTCAGAAGTTCCCTATACATCAGGTAGGAATGGTCCCCGTCCAGGAGCCTCGCCCAGAAATTGACTTTCCAGGCCTTGCTCCAGCCGGTTCCTCCGTCACCCCTTATCTCAAGGGTTTTACGCGCTGCAGCGGCCAGATCCGGAGTCTTCAGCGGAGAAATCTGCCGGCCGGGATACAGTGCAAACAGATGGGACACGTGCCTGTGCTGGGGATCGTCGTCCTCCCAGTCCTTGTACCACTCTACAAGATTGCCCTTGGTACCGATCTGCAGCGGATGCAGGCGGGCGCGAACATCCTTCCATATCTCCCTCTGCCTCTCGTCCACTCCAAGGGCCTCGCTGGCCTCGATGCAGTTCGTCAGCAGGTCCCAGGACAGTTCGAGATCCATCGCCGAACCTATCGTCACGACTCCTTTAACCCCGTTTTCGTCTATGAAAGCGTTCTCGGGCGAAGTGGAAGGCGCGGTGATGAACTCCCCGTCGCGTTCCACCAGCCAGTCGAGCATGAACGTCGCAGCGCCCTTCATCAGCGGATAGGCGGTGTCGCGAAGGAATCCCTCGTCGAGGGTGAAGCGGTAATGCTCGAAGATGTGCTGGCAAAGCCAGGCTCCGCCCATCGCCCAGTTGGCCCACATCGGATCGCCTTCCTTTTCCCCTACGGGATTGGCGGTGCCCCAGATGTCGGAATTGTGATGGACCGTCCAGCCACGCATTCCGTACATGTTGCGCGCGATCTGCGCGCCGTTCACGGAAGCATCCTTGATGAAACGGTGCAGCGGGGCCGTCAGGTCGCCCATCGCGAGCGGCTCGGCCGGCCAGTAGTTCATCTGGAGATTGATGTTGGTGGTATAGTCGGAACCCCATGCGGGGTACCTGTCGGCATTCCATATGCCCTGGAGATTGGCCGGGACGCCGTCGGCCCGCGAACTGCTTATCAGCAGGTAGCGGCCGAAACGGAAATACATCATCTCGAGACCGGGGTCCGCGGCGCCTTCGGCATAGCGGGCCAGTCTCCTGTCGGTCGGCATCTCAGCGAGCGCGGGATCGTCATCACCGGCCAGTCTCAGTTCCAGCCTGTCGGCAATGGACTTGTAATCAGCAATATGCGATTCCAGCATGGCATCGGGATCCTTCCCCTCCGCAGCGTCCATCCACTGCTTCGCCAATGCCTTTTCATCCGTCCCATGGAAATCCGGGTCGCGGTCGAAACCCGCGAAACTGGTCGCCGCGCTGACCATTATCGTGACCGAGGTCGCGCGGCTCACCCTCAGGCCGGGAGCGGTATAGACCTCACCGTCACACTGTACCGCCTTGACGCGATACTGGTAACGCATGCCTTTTTCACCGTAGGGGCCTTCCCAGATGTACGGATACTGGCCGTCGGTGCCCATCGTGTATCCCAGCTGCCCGCTGACGGTGAATTCATTGTCGGACACTCCGGCGACTGTCACGCCCCTCCAGGGCGAATCGCCGTTCAGCGAGAAGTTGAGCGCCCCCCTGTGCGACGCGGTGATGCGGATCACCATGACGCGGTCGGGATACGACACGAAATACTCACGGGTGTACCTGATGCCTTTCCGGACGATCTCGGTCCTGGCAACAGCCGTACCGAGATCCAGTGTCCTGAGATAGCTGTCCGGCAGGGAGTCGGCCGGGGCGGGCGCAGGCTGCGCCCCCGGCCGCCCGCGCCGGCCAAGCAGCTCGCGAGGTGCCGGATAGGTCTGGCGGATATGCAGGCTGCCCATGGGCAGAAAAGCCGAGGCATTGGGCCCCTGCAGGGGCACCAGCAGCTTCCTTGCCCCTTGCCAGTCCTCGGCGAACAGCGCTTCGCGCACCTGCCTGAGGATCTCCGGTCCGTCGGGCACGGGGTCGTTGTCGGCGCCGTGACCTCCCCAAAGAGTCGACTCGTTGAGGTTGATCAGGTCATCCTCCACTCCCCCGTATACCATGGCCCCGATATGGCCGTTGCCCAGCGGCAGCGCTTCGTTGAAGCTCGCCGCCTCACGGTCATATCTCATGACCTGCGCCCCCGCCAGGACTGGCAGGAGCGCAGATATTAAGGTTAAAAGTAATCTTGCTTTCACTACTCCCTGATGGCTGCGATGCCGGGGAGCTCCTTGCCCTCGATGGCCTCGAGCATGGCGCCGCCGCCGGTGGAGACGTAGCTCACCTTGTCGGCATAGCCCATTTGGGTGACAGCAGCGACGGAGTCGCCGCCGCCCACGAGCGTGAACGCGCCGGCGGCAGTGGCCTCGGCGAGGTCCTGGGCGATGCGAAGGGTACCCTTGGCGAAGAGAGGGATCTCGAATACGCCGACGGGACCGTTCCAGAGGATAGTCTTGGAGTTGTCAATGACTTTCTTCCAGGCAGCGAGGGTGTGAGGACCGGCGTCCACTCCCTCCCACTCGTCAGGGATGTCGCAGGAAGAGAATATCTTGGTCTCAGCCTCGTTGGAGAACTCCTGGGTGCCGACGGCCTCGGTGGAGAGGTATACCTTCACGCCCTTGGCCTTGGCCTCCTCGAGGATGGCGAGTGCATCCGGCATGAGGTCGTCCTCGTGCAGTGAATTGCCGATCTTGCCGCCCTGGGCCTTGATGAAGGTATAGCCCATGCCGCCGCCGATGATGAGGTTGTCGACCTTGCCGACGAGGTTCTTGAGGACGGCGA
>JAFYZE010000122.1 GCA_017548805.1 Bacteroidales bacterium | reverse complement strand
GATTTATAGGAAAAGCCCGGATGCCGTGGCATTCTGTCCGTATCGTATCTGCCCCATAGGGGCCCACAGCGACCACCAGCACGGCAAGATCACCGGATTCGCCATAGACAAGGGCATCAGTTTCGCCTACCATCCCAAGCGCAACGGCGTGGTCGAACTGGCTTCGCTCCAGTTCGACAAGCGCGCCCAGTTCCACATCCGCAGCGTACCTGAGAAGCGCCAGATGGACTGGGCGGACTATCTTCGCGGGGCTACGCTCGAGCTGTCCCAGCGCTACACCCTGTCAACCGGCCTCTGCGGCGTGATTGAGGGCAGTCTCCCCATCGGAGGCCTGTCTTCCTCGGCTGCGGTCACCATAGCTTTCCTTTCTGCACTCTGCAAGGTCAACGGCATCACGCTCGAACCGCTCGAGATGATTTCCCTTGCCATGGCGGCCGAGAACAACTATGTCGGTGTCAGCTGCGGCAAGCTCGACCAGAGCTGCGAGATCTATTCGCGCAAGGACCATCTTCTCTATCTCGATACCCTCGACGATTCGTACGAGCTCATCCCGACTCCGGCCGGCATGCCTCCGTACGAGATCGCCATATTCTTCAGCGGCGTGGAACGCACCCTCGCGGGCTCCAAGTTCAACATGCGCGTGGATGAATGCCGCAGTGCGGCTTACGCCCTCAAGGCCCTCTCGGGCATGGAGTACGGCAAGTTCGGCGAGACCCACCTTCGTGAAGTACCGCGTTCCGTCTACGACGAATACAAGGACCGCCTGCCGGAGACCTGGCGCAGGCGGGCTGAACATTGGTATACGGAGTTCGAGCGCGTGGAAAAGGGCGCTGAAGCCTGGAGAAGGGGAGACCTGGCCGCTTACGGCCGCCTGAGTTTCGAGTCCGGCCGCTCTTCCATCTACAACTGGGAGACGGGATCACCCGAACTCAAGGCCCTGTACGAGATCATGGAGCACACTGACGGTATCTACGGCGGCCGCTTCAGCGGCGCCGGTTTCAAGGGATGTTGCATGGCTCTCATCGATCCCGCCTTCCGCGGATCCATACTCGAAAAGGTGGAAAGGGAGTATCTGGCCCAGTTCCCTGAACTGAGGGGTCATTACGGAGCGTATATCTGCCATTCCTCCGACGGAGTCGAATTGTAAATAATTGAAAGAAAATGAAGTGTCTAATCCTGGCGGCCGGCTATGCCACGAGGCTGTATCCATTGACCGAGAATTTCCCCAAGCCCCTTTTGAAAGTAGGTGACAAGGCCATCCTTGACTGGCTGGTGGATGATATCGCCGCTACCGGTGTCGTGGATGAGTTCATCGTTATATCCAATCACAAGTTCGCGGGCCATTTCTGGGACTGGGCATCTTCGCGTCCTGACATCACGGTGGTTGACGACGGTACTTCCACCAACGAGACCCGTCTCGGGGCCGTCAGGGACATCCAGTTCGCCCTGGAGAGCAGGCATATCGACGATGACCTGCTGGTCATAGCGGGGGACAATATCCTGGATTTCAGCCTTGCCGAGTTCATCAACTACGCTTCCGCCAAGCGCGCGTCCTGTATCATGCGCTACTATGAGGCCGATGAGGCACGCTTGCATAAGTGCGGTGTAGTGGAGGTGGACGAAAGCGACAGGATTGTCGGGATGGAAGAGAAGCCGGCAGAGCCGAAGTCGCACTGGTGCTGCCCGCCGTTCTATTTCTACCGGCGCGAGGACGCCGCGCGCGTGGCCGAAGGCATCGCGGCAGGCTGTGGCGTGGATGCGCCGGGCAGTTATGTTGCATGGCTCAGCACGCAGGTGCCGATGTATGCGATGGAGATGCCCGGAAGTCGTTTCGACATAGGCAATCTCGAGAGCTATAAGAGCATCTGCGAGCGTTTCGGAAATCTCTGATAAACAGTTATTTCACCCAGATTTCATCGATGAAGATGAAGCCTTCGCCTCCGGCGCCGGGATGCCATTCCGGAATGGTGCCGAAGTTCTTGGCGAAGACCTTCACGAAGCGGACCGGCCCGGTACCCTCCGGTACACGGACGCTCAGGTCGTGTACCTGGATCTCATAGTCCTGAGGGTCCACGGTGTTGTCCACCCTGCCGACAGGCGTGAATTCATTGCCGTCAGATGAGACGGAAAACTCCACATAGCGCGGCATCCATATCCATGAACGGGCGTCCTGGCAGAATCCGGCGCCTGTTTCCGATAGTTCGCGCGGATCGAGTATTTCCACCACTGCAGTGAAGTCCGTGTCCTGGTAGCCCTGCCATCCTCCGGAACGCCAGTTGACCGTACCACGCTTGCCGTCGATCAGTCCTTCGTCTCCTCCCGCGTTGTACTGGGGATTGTAGTGCGACATGATGTCGATCTTCATGTCGTTGCGGACGCGGTATACCGTGCTGGAGATGGTGGCGCTTTTCACGCCGTCCTTCTCCGTATATGCTTCTACCGTGCAGTTCCTATCCAGGATGAAGGGACCGTCGAACGGGATGAACTCTCCGGCTGTTCCGCCGGCGGGAGTGATTCTGTACCAGGCCTTTCCGCCCTCCGGAATGCCGCTGATGCCCACGCTTTCCGGATCCAGGAAGATATCGTTCTCCATCTCGAAAGCAGGCGAGGGGAGGAATGATGCATCCAGCGAGGTGTGCGGGCGGGCAGAATCAGCGACGCCGAAAGTGCGCGACGGAGTCGCGGACAGGCTGTAGTCCAGCTGCCCGCCCGCCAGGATGCTCGCAGCGTCGATGAAGGACTTTTCATAGTCCTTTCCGTTCAATCTGGCTGATGAGATGTACAACGCCTCGGGATGGTCAGCCGTAATGGTGAAATCCTTTCCTCCGTCGATATGGATCGTC
>JAFYZE010000121.1 GCA_017548805.1 Bacteroidales bacterium | reverse complement strand
ATGAAACGGATGTTCCTGGAGGAGAAGGAGTTCATGAACTACCAGAATTACGGCGGGAGCGTGCTCCTCGGGACCTCCAAGGTGGTGGTCAAGGGACACGGCAGCAGCAAGGCCGTGGCCGTGGAGAAATGCATCGAGCAGGCCTACCGGATGGAGGTGAGCCACCTCTCCGGCAAGATCGAGGCGGCCGTAGCCCGCTATGAACATTACGAAGACTAAGACTGAAAACCATGGACAACATGTTTGAAAAGGTCCAGGCCATCCTGGCCAAGCAACTGCGGGTGGACGCCGCGAAAGTCACGCTGGACGCGCAGATAAAAAAGGACCTCGGCGCCGATTCGCTGGACATCCTCCAGCTCCTCATGCGCATCGAGGACCAGTACGGGATCGTCATCCCGGACAAGGCGCTCGCCACCTTCAACACCGTCGGTGACGTCGTCGCCTGGCTGGAGCAGGAAGGCGCCCAGCTCTAGTACTTGAAGGTATATTCGGTCAGAATCCCCGTGAACTCGTCCAACGCCATCCGGACGGGCAGGCCTTTCTTGTTGTAGTCGATGATGCCGTTCTCGTTGATAACGTTCCCCCAACTCTTCACGACTGCTTGTAATTTAGCTTGATAATATCTATTTTTGAGAAAACGATTCTTGGTATGAGAAACGTCTTTTCATTTCTCGTGTTTTTCGCCATTTGCGGACCGGCCCCGTCCCTCCTTGCCCAGGACCTGGAAAAGGACGGAGCAAAGGAGACTTACATCGACAAGGACGGGAACCGGATTCCCTGGTACAAGCCCATGCCGGACGACGGGCAGACGAGAACGACGGTGGACATGCGGTTCGCACCTGCGGAAATGAAGATGGTGGGGCCCTCCCCGGAGGCGGCAAGGGCGACGAAATATGCCGATTTCCCCGTCTCCTACGGCCTCGGGCTGGTAGACGTCAACATTCCCCTGTATTTGGTCAAGTCCCACAGTCTGACCCTTCCCATATCCCTTTCCTATGACTCCGGCGGTATCCGGGTGGATGATGTGTCGGGTCCAGCGGGCCTAGGCTGGACCTTGGAGGCGGGAGGCGTCATCACCCGCTCGGTGATGGGACTCAATGACGAGTCCGCTGTCGGTTGGCCGCATCGGCCCAATGCTGACCCTACGGTTCCGAACTATTGGAACTTCGCTTATCTTGAAGACGTTGCAAAAGGCGACAAAGATTCCGAAGCCGATCTGTATTCGTTCAATTTCTGCGGCCACAAGGGCAGTTTCTTCGTCGATTGGGGCACCTATCCCTGGACGGTCACTCCCACCAGCGCGACCGACCTTCTTATCGAGGTGACCGCCGGCGGGTTCAAGATCACGGACACGGATGGAACGACATACCTTTTCACCCAGCAGGAGACTAGCGCACGCAGCACTTCCATCACACAGCAATTCTATGGTGCCGGAAGCTCGCCTCAATATTATCCAGGGTCGATGACTCCCATCACCGCCTGGTATCTGACCGAAATTGCCTCCATGGATCGGACGGACGTCATCAAGCTCCATTACCGTACTTACGGCGACCTTTACATATCCCGTCACGCCAACACCCGCACCTACCAGTTCACCTACAAGTACAACTCTCCGGATTACCTGTGGCTGGGCTCCAACGGCCTGTGGGACAACTTCCCGGCCGTTTCCTCCCTGACGGGGGCCTATGTGTCCATGACTTCCTGGCAGCCGCATCATCTGGATTACATCACCTTTGCCGGAGGCCGTGTCGATTTCAAGTACTCCCAGAACTATAGCGAACCATCCAATCTCCGCAGGTCGTATCCCTGGATCCTGGACTACATCTCCGTCAAGAGCCTGCCGCCCGCCAGCACCTCCGAAACAGAGGTCTTCCGCGCGACGTTCACCCTGCCGTTCAAGTTGCCGGACCGGCGCAACCTGCTCTCGGGAGTTGTGCTCACCGGCCGGGGCGGAACGCCCATCGACAGCTATGCCTTCACATACATCAACGAAGGGACGGCCATGGACACGAACTCCAAGGATCTGTTCGGCTACTATAACGGCGCGAACAACAGCGCCGGCACAGCCTTCCTGCGGCTCTGCACCACCGACCCTTTCAACGAGACGGTCGCCAACCGGAACTACAACGCATCGACGGTATCGAACCTTTCGTTGGAGACGATATCCACCGCTTCGGGGTCAAGGACAAAGTTCCAATATGAGGGAAATGCCATCCAGACGGTCGGCGCCGGTCTTCTGTTCAGTTATCTGGGTGTCGGACACAGGATCCGGAGGATATCGACCTACGACCTGTCCGCTGGCGGCGAGACGCTTGTGAGGCAGCGGGATTTCACCTATTCCTCACCGGGAATCACGATTCCTTTCTCCGCCTTCAAACACACATCCTTCCTGACGGTGACCGAAGTATTCCGTGAGGACCTTGTTCAGGGCCATCCCTGGTGGTGTGGGCCATTCAATCCCATTCCGCGAACGGCGACCGTCGGATTCAGCGACCAGAGCGTCCTCCCCGGCGCTTCGCTGGAAAATGCGCGCATCTATTACGGAAGCGTGACGGAACGGGTGAGCGATCCCGCGGGGAACGCCTCCGTGCGGACTGACTACGAGTTCGATACATCCGGGGCCGCCCATACCCAGACCGGGGTCAACTGGATACTGGGAGCGGAGCAGAACGCCCATGACGATTCCTATAATACTCAGGGTCTGCACTCCTACCATTTCTACCAGCGTCCGCCGCAGTATGTGTATATCAATAACTACGAGACCTCGGTGGATCTCAGCCAGCCTTGGTATCATTTCATCCCGGAGGACTTCCCTCAGCTGACCTCCCCGACCGTCATCCGGAAATACAAGCGGGAGGCCGGAATGGACAAGCTCATTTCCCAGACCGTGAACGAGTACGACGAGAACAAGGCCACCATCCTGACCGGCCTGAGGGTGAGGAACATGATTGCGTTGGGTGATGAAGTCTATATGTCCCACCCCAATCCGCATCTGGGGGACTACTACCGGGCGGGCATCTATCAGAAGCGGAAATGGCACCGCCTCCGGCGGTCCACGGAGACGGAGTACCTCGATAACGACAGCACGCAGACGGCCGTCACGACTTATTCCTACATCCCGGCATCCTGGCCGGCGACGTCCATTCCCGCCGTCGGGTCCATTCTCTCACCCAAGTCGCGCAGCACAGTCTATTCCGGAGGAGGTGCCGACCGTACCTATACCTGGTGGTACCAGTATCCATCCGAAGTGTCAGGTAGCCAGCCGTGGGCCGAGCAGATCGCTGCGCGGGGATACCGGAAACCGTTCATCGAAAGAGTGACCGCAGGAACGGGAAGCGACTCTGCCACAAGTTCAAGGACGGTTACCTGGGCGGCCTTTAGTCCTCCGGATACGTCCGGCGTGACTATCTATCGGCCCTCGACCGTCACCCTTTCACGCAAGGAGCCTGGATCGACCACGACGGAGAACGTTGGTCCTACCGTACATTACGAGGCGTACGACCGCCACGGCAATCTCATTCAGGTGAGGCAGGATAACGAGAAGCCGGTGACCTACGTGTGGGGATACGGAGGGCTGAAACCAGTTATGGAGATTGCAGGGGGACCATACTCACAGTTGGACAGCATCGTCGGGGATAACAATTTGACAACCCTGTCGGATAGCTTGACGACGGCCGGCCGGCTTACCGCGGCGAGGACCAGCCTGGAGGCAGCGTCAGACTCCCTCCTGGTGAGCTGGTATCTTTATGACCTTCCGTTCGGTATGTCGCAAGCCTCGGACGTTTCAAGAATCTTGACGCAATATGAGTACGACGGCGCAGGACGCCTCACAACGGTGAAAGACGCCGACGGGAACCGCGTCAACACCTATTCATACGCGCTCAATAACGGTGGAAACGGCTCGCCGAACCGCATCTCGTCGGTCACCCATTTCGCCGAGGGGGCGACCGCCTCCGACGGCGTCCTGGACGTCGTCTATCTCGACGGGCTCGGGCGCACGGTCCAGACGGTCGCCGCAAAGGCATCCACGGTCGAAGAAGGCGTTGGGATCCACCGGGACCTGGTCACACCGTTCTCTCCGGACTTCCTCGACCGCGAGGACGCCAGGGTTTATCTGCCCTATCCTGCCCAGACCAATTCCGCCAATATTGGGTCGTTCCGGACCGGGGCGATCGGTGCGCAGCAGTCCTACCATGGGTTCGGGGTCAAGGCCTATTCGGAGAACACCTATGAGTCGTCGGACAGAGACCGCGTCATCGCCTCCTCTCTTCCCGGCTTCACGGAGACGACCGAAACTCGGACGGAAGGATCACCCGCAAACACCATCCTCAATCTCTCTTACGATCCATCAACCCACTCGATATCCGCCGACGGCTACCATTCCCCGAACCGCTTCATCGTTACGGTCACCGAGGGCCCGGACGGTTCGCACACCGAAGTGTTCACAGACGAACTCGGGACACCGGTACTTGAACGGGTAAAGCTCGACGCCGCGGGTGACACGGCAGACACCTACTACATCAGGGACATCCTCGGACGGACTCTCTGCGTGGTTCCACCCGATCAATCGGCCCTGCTGAGTTCATCCACATCCAATTTCTCCACTTCCAACTGCTACACATACCGGTACGACGGGAGGGACCGGGTGGTCAGACGGCAGCTCCCCGGAAACGTCGAGGAAGTGATTGAATACAACGACCTGGATCTCCCTGTGAAGCGGACCCGCAAAGCCGCCGACGGATCGTCCAACGACGAGATCTTTACCACGTACTATGACGGCTTCAAACGGCCCATTCGGGAGGCGTACAAGTACGGGACCAATGCCGAGGTGACGCTTGCGGAGTATTCGTACGACAGTTACCCCTCCGGGACTCCAGCCTTCGCGGATGAAGCATCCATCGTGACATCCGCCGACAAGTACTCATATACCCGTGGCATGAAGACCGCGGAACGCATCACCCTGCTGCCGGCAGGCGTTGCACCCTCGGCATTGACCCCATCCAACACCTCGACAAGGGATACCCGCTCGTACTTCTATGATGCGAAGGGAAGGGTTCGCCAGGTAGCCAGAATCAATACGCAAGGTGACAGTCTCCATTGTTCCTTCAGATATACGTTCCCGGGTGATCCGCTGGTTGAACGACAGCGGGCAAGACCGGCATCCGCGAACGCCGCCCACACCCTGGAACGTGCCCATGTCCGGGATATGAGATACCGTCCGTTTTTGAACGCCGCATATATTGACCAGGGGCCGATGGCGTGGGAAGGTTATTACTACGACGAAATGCAACGAATCGGTTCGGTCAGCCGCAACGGAGGCGTGGAAGCAACCAATTACTACTACACTCTGCAGGGTTGGCTTCAGTCGATGTCATCCACGTCCTGGGAAGAGACGCTGCGCTATGCGTCACCCTCGAAGTCCGGTACGGATCCCCTCCCGGGGAAGGTCGGTCTCATCACGGAATGGACGCAGCAACAGAAGGGGACGTCGTCAAACGGCTCGACCACGGCTGAGACATACGCATATTCCTACGACAAGGCCGGACGCCTGACCGGGAGTTTGCGCTATGCCGGGACTTTGCTCTCGGGAGTGAACACCCTTACTGAGCGAAACATCACCTACGACAGGAGCGGCAACCTGCTCACGCTCGACCGCTACGGAGACAGTTCGGGGACGACGCCCTCCGAGTCGCTGTCGTACACCTACACGGGCCCGAAGCGCAACACATGGACGTACGACGCCCACGGGAACGTGACGGCGGACCCGCAAGCGGGTCTGAGCATCGAGTGGAACGCAATCGGCCTGCCGAGGACCATCACCGCAAGTTCTGGAACCGACACGGCCTCCACGCAGCGGTCCTATCTCGCCGACGGTTCGCTGGCGCAGGTCAGCGATGGGACCACGACCCGCCTCTACCTGGGCGACATGGTGTTCGAAAAGGCCGCCGACGGGACGGTGACCCTCGAGAGCGCTGGCTGGGAAGGCGGCCGCCTGCTCCCCGGCACGGGCGCGGACAAGATTCTCTATGTGGTCAAGGACCACCTCGGCAGCGTTCGCGTCGTCAAGGACGGGACAGGGGCAATCAGGCAGCGGTTCGACTACTATCCCTACGGCACGGTATCGCGCACATGGACATCGAGCGCCACGACCGACAACTCGGAGAAGCGCTACCGCTTCAGCGGCAAGGAAGTCTCCGGTTCGGGCCTGACGGATCTGACGGGCATGGGAGTTGCGCCCGGAGCGCCCTATCTCGACTTCGGGGCGAGGCTGTACAACCCTGAAACGGCGACGTGGCTTAGTGTGGATCCGTTGATGGAGAAGTATTACGCTATAGGGCCGAATGTGTATTGTGCAGGGAATCCGGTGAATCTAGTGGATCAGATGGGGCTTTCGCCTATCTACAACACCGAAGGGCGATTCCTCGGAACAGATGACGAAGGGCTTCAAGGGCAACCCATTATTATTGCGAATGACTCTTTTATCCAAGGCCTATCCCATATTGATGCAATGAAACTAGATTTGGGGTATAAAGGTTTATCGTCCATTGAGGCTATTTTTAGGCTACTTGCTAATTATACCAATTTACCCAATCGTCCTGACTACGATGGATATGTGAGTGCAATGGAAGGAATTCAGTGGGCCAAAAATCATCCAAACGCCCTCAAAAATCCCACGGCGGAGAATACATTATATATTGACACTTCCAAATTGGATTTTGGGTTATTATCAACAACTGAATTCCAAAAAGAGAATACTGTGACTCCAATTAATTTGTTTACAGTCAATAACTCTATGGCCGCTTTATATAGTTACAGAATCGGTTACGGGAAAGTCTTTGACACGATTTATGCATTAGGAAGAGTTAATATAATCCTGTTGAATCGAAATGAGAGAACAGTTCAGATTGTCAACGATGATGCGACTAAATATGATTGGAATCCCGGAGGCGGATCTATAAGGAACCATTTCATTTTGGGAAATAACGCTTTGTTTCATATTAATCCGGAGATTCATGGTTTTAATACATATTATTATGGGAAAGGGAAACTACATTTCTAACAACGACAAGATATTCCAGACCAAATTTAATCCGCAGTTGTATTCTGTTGTTGCATTTTTGCTGTCTTGTATGTCATTTGTAGGTTGCAATCCCAAGAGTTTGGGTTCGTATGACCTTGGGGATGGAATTTACCTGATGGATTTCGATTATGGGAAGATTATCGTACATGGGACCAGTGTACATTTCGGTATTTGTTATGGCGGGGAGTATTTGATCCCTACTTACGAAATGGCTTTTGATTCGACGGGAAAGCGAAAAACATGCGTTCTTGATGCTGTTGCCGACAATAACTGGGTGATAGCAAAGCTTTATGATAAAATTGAGCAAAAGGATCGATTTGCCGTACTGTCAAAGTCATTATTACAATTTGAAACAGAATCCTGGCACAAATACATCGAGTATTTTGATCAAGAATCAGAGTTTCAACGATATTGTGATTCTCTACAGATTGATATCGGTTTTGCACAGGATTCAGAACGCCGATAGATGGTAAACGATATCCCTTCAAGACCGTCGGCGACATCGTGAGTTATCTGGAGCAGGAAGGGACGCAGTTCTAGAACCGGAACGTATACTCGGTCTCGATACCCGTGAACTCGTCCATTACCATGCGAACTGGAAGGACTTTCTTGTTTTAGTCGATGAAGGAATAGCTTCTGGTATTTTGGGTTTCCAAAGATGGCTATACGGTACTGTTCTAAATCGTGTGTCCGGCACCAATACTAATCGAATACCCCCTTGGTCAGATTGACCGCCTCCTTTTTCTTCTCCAGATTGACCTTGGCATAGACTTGCGTTGACACCAGGTTCCGATGCCCCAGAATCTTACTCACCGAGTAGAGTTCCGCACCCGCGGAGATGGCCAGTGTCGCAGACCGACGAAAGAATCATTTTTCATATCTTTGACGGACACGAAACGAAAAACACCATGAAAGCACCGCTCCTGTTAGTCAGTCTATTCACCGCCACCGACGCCCTCCCGGGCAAGGTCGGCCTCATCACGGAATGGACCCAGCAGCAGAAAGGGACTTCTTCAAATGGCTCCACCGAGGCGGAAACATACGCCTACTCCTACGACAAAGCCGAACGCCTGACCGGGAGTTTGCGCTATGCCGGGACTTTGCTCTCGGGAGTGAACACCCTTACTGAGCGAAACATCACCTACGACAGGAGCGGCAACCTGCTCACGCTCGACCGCTACGGAGACAGTTCGGGGACGACGCCCACCGAGTCGCTGTCGTACACTTACACGGGGCCGAAGCGCAACACATGGACCTACGATGCTCACGGGAACGTGACGGAAGACCCGCAGGCTGGGCTGGGCATCGAGTGGAACGCAATCGGCCTACCGAGGGCCATCACCGCGAGTGCGGGAACGGGCACCGCTTCCACGCAGCGGTCCTACCTCGCCGACGGAACCCTTGCACAGGTCAGCGACGGGACCACGACCCGCCTCTACCTGGGCGACATGGTGTTCAACAAGGCCGCGAACGGAACGGTGACCCTTGAAAGCGCAGGCTGGGAAGGCGGCCGCCTGCTCCCCGGCACGGGCGCGGATAAGGTCCTCTACGTGGTCAAAGATCATCTTGGAAGTGTGCGCGTCGTCAAGGATGGGACGGGAGCCGTGAGGCAGAGGTTCGACTACTATCCCTACGGTACGGTGTCCCGTACTTGGACATCAAGCAGCACGACCGACAACTCGGAGAAGCGTTACCGCTTCGGTGGCAAGGAGATCGCTGGATCGGCTTTGACGGACCTGGTGGGAAGCGGAGCAGCACCGGGAGCGCCCTATCTGGACTTCGGGGCGAGACTGTATTCTCCACGGACCGCTGCCTGGCTTAGCCAGGATCAAATGATGGAGAGTAACTACTCTTTGTCTCCATATGCTTTTGGTCTCAACAACCCAATTAATTCTATTGATCATGACGGTAACTTCCCCGTCTGGCTTATTTCAGTCGGCCTTGAATATGGGTCTCAAGTTTACCATAATTATAGAGAAGGAGACCGTGGCTATGACATGTGGCTTGGAAACGTTGACTTAATTGATGTCGCAGTATCAGCTGTTGTTCCCACAGGAAAACTAGCGATAGCTAAGAGTTTTATTCTTGAGACCGCAAAGGCAGGCTTAAACTTTTCACTAAATGATAAAGTATTAGTTGATAATGATATTAAGGGCGTTTTGAAAGAAGCGGCCATTGCTACTGCGGTTGATGCCGCAGTAAGCGGAGTGGTTGCCAAATCAAACAAGGCCGTTGAGAATGCCGCAAAAAAAGTTGAAGAGACCTCCCAACAGGCAGTTCATACAGCCAATGTTGCGAGCAACAGACCAGCATCATCAAGCCGAGCAACAAAAGCCGAGAAGGCGGCTAGGGCAGCCCAAGAAGCGAGGACGCAACAGGTTGGACAAGAGATTGCAAACTCAATAGTTGCAACTTCTCCCGAAACGACAAAAATAGTTGTTGGAGAAACAATTAGTTATTATTTCTGCGATTATGATAAAGAGAGAAAGTACGGAATCACCCTCCCGGCATTTAGTCAATAGTATCGTAATAATCATTATTGTATTATTGATGGCAAAAAGCGCAATTGTCAACTATTACTTACTGTATATTCATTCCGAAGACGTCGTTGTTTTGAATGCGATGATAACGGACAAGTCACATAAGCATGTCCAATTTCGAGAATATTGGTATCTTAATATCGATTATAACTATAATGGGGAGATATACCATTCTTCAACATCTTGTTCCAAGGAGAATTATCGGATTCTTTCACCTGGAGATAGTATAATGATTAAAATAAATAAAACCAGACCAGATTATATTTTTCATATTCACGATGGGATTATTCGATTTAACGAGGTGTTATAATCCACTTCTTTATTCCCACACACCGCTTCACATGCAAACGTGCCCGGGGAAATGGTTGTTTCGGTCGAAACCCAGCCCGTATCTGGAGTCAGAAAGCCGTGAAAGGCCGATTTGAAGCGAATGCGTCCACGCGGGATCTGCAGGCGGAACAACTCAACCTGTAGTCAAACACGGAACGTTGACTAAGCCCAAAGAAAGTGGAGGAATCAAACATAAAGCCTCCCCTGTCATTCTGAGCGAAGCGAAGAATCTAGTACTTGAAAGTATATTCGGTCAGAATCCCCGTGAACTCGTCCAACGCCATCCGGACGGGCAGGCCTTTCTTGTTGTAGTCGATGATGATGTGGGCGTAGCCGGTGGGCTGCTGCTTCTTCGCCATGATGGTCACGGTCTTGACGTCGCCCTTCTGCTCGACGATGAGGTTCGCGTCGTTCTCCTGAGCCGCCTTCTCATAATCGCCCGTGATGCAGTCCAGCAGCGTGTTGCGCATCTTGCGCATCCGCGGGTTCTTGGTGGTGTCGAAGGTCACGACCTTCCCCTTGACGCAGCTTTTCAGGGTCATCCCGTCGATGATGAGGTACTCCCCTTCCGGGACGTCGTACATCATCTTGAGCTGATCGGGGGCCGTGAAGGTAATCTTTCCCTCGCCGGGAATGACTTTCTTCGTGGCCTTGATGGTCTTTTTCTGGGTGAAGGTGCAGCTCATTTCCTGCGCGGAGGCCGTAAGGCCGCAAGCGAGGAGGGCAAGGAGTATCAGCAGTTTTTTCATTGCATTTCGATCAATCGCCCGCAAAGTTACAAAGATTGTTCCGAAATATGTATATCTTTGCAAGGTTAAGGTATTACCACGCCTATGAGCAAGCCCGCTGACAAGATTTTCAAATATGCCCTGGGCAAGGGACGGAACGTCAAGAACAGCCTCTGGATCGCCGCGTGCTTCCTCCTCATCGGAGCGAACGTGTGCTTCTTCCTGTTCTTCCCGCACCTGCTGTCCAGCGTCGCCATCGTCCTGTCCAACGTCATCACCGTCATCCTCACCTTCCTGGCCTTCAAGCCGCTGAACAGCTGGCTGCAGGACAGCCTGATGGAACGGCAGCAGGCCCTCATCGAAAAAATGGAGAAGGACCGCGAGCTGGAGAAGAAGGTCGAGGTCCTGGAGCAGGAGAACCGCACCCTGTCCGACAAGCTGGACACCCGCGT